>JBKKBA010000059.1:0-8876 GCA_046714275.1 Actinomycetota bacterium | reverse complement strand
GTGCGTAGCGGTGTGTGAGCGCGCAACGGCGGCGCGGCGCGCGGGATCCACACGCGCATCGACCGATGTCCCGGATCGAAGCTCACCCGAACGGACCCGACCGCGGTGCACGATCAGATCGCCGGTGACCTTCTGCGTGTCCAGCACCTCGACCACGGCGTCGCCGGTATCGATCACGCCCGTGTCGCCGACCTGGCCACCGCCTTCGGGATAGAACGGTGTTCGAGCCAGAATCACCTCGATCTCATCGCCCTCGGCCGCGGTTTCGACCTGCGCGCCGGCAGCATTGACGATCGCCAGCAACGCGGACTCGGACTGAATGGCTTCGTAGCCGGTGAACTCGGTGGCCCCTCGCTCGGCCAGCACGGCCTTGTAGGTCGCGTCGGCGCGCCCACCGGTTGTGTCTTTTCGAGCCGCGCGGGCGCGGTCCCGCTGCTCGTCCATAAGACTGGTAAACGCTTCTTCATCGATCTGCAGGCCCGACTCGGCCGCAATCTCACGCGTCAGCTCCAGCGGAAATCCGTAGGTGTCGTGCAGCTTGAACGCGACGGCGCCTTCGATCGTCGTGGCGGTGCCCGTTGCCGTGATCGCGTCGCCCAGCATCGTCAGGCCGCGTCCCAGCGTGGAGCGAAAGCCTTCTTCCTCGGCTGCGATAACCTGCTCCACCACCGCGCGGTTTCCGACCAGCTCCGGATAGACGTCCCCCAGCGTCGCAACGACGGCATCGACCATCGCCGGCAGCACCAGCTCGTCCACGCCCAGCATCTTCGCGTGGCGCACGGCCCGGCGAAGCAGCCGCCGCAGCACGTATCCACGATCCTCGTTTGACGGGAACACGCCGTCGGCAATCAGGAAGGTCCCCGTCCGCGCATGGTCGGCGATGATGCGCAACGAAATATCGGTTTTCTCATCGCGCCCGTACGTGCGGCCGGTGACTTGCTCGGCCCGCTCCAGGACGGCCCGGATGACATCGGTATCGTAGTTGGAGGGCACCTGCTGCAGGATCGACGCCGTTCGCTCAAGGCCCATGCCGGTATCGACGTTCTTGGCCGGAAGGTCACCGATGATGTTGCCGGCGTTGTCCCGCTCCTTTTCCATGAAGACCAGGTTCCAGAACTCGATGATCCGGTCGCCGTCTTCGAAGCCGTTCACGTCGCCGAAGGCCGGACCACGGTCGTAGAAGATCTCGCTGGACGGGCCGCAGGGGCCTGCGACCCCCATCGACCAGAAGTTGTCCTCCGCGCCGCGCCGCACGATCCGCTCGGCTTGAACACCAACGCCGTCGTGCCATGCATCGAAGGCTTCGTCGTCGGTCTCGAAGATGGAAACCCAAAGCCGGTCGGGCTCAAGCCCGAACTTTTCCGTAATCAGCTCCCACGCCCACACGGTGATCTGGTGCTTGTAGTAGTCGCCGAACGAGAAGTTGCCCAGCATCTCGAAGAACGATTGATGCCGCGCCGTCAGCCCGACGATCTCGATATCGGTGGTGCGAGCGCACTTTTGGACGCTGGCGGCCCGTGGGAAATCGGGCTTCTGTTGCCCTAGGAAGTACGGCTTGAACTGATTCATGCCAGCATTCGTCAGCAACAGCGTCGGATCGTTCGGGATCAGCGACGAGGACGGCACGATCTTGTGCGCGCGCTCGGCAAAGAAGTCCAGGAACGTCTTGCGGATATCGGCGGCCTTCATAGGCCGCGATCTTACAAGGCCACAGCGCCGGGCTCAGCCAACTTCCGGGGGCGCTGCTGCCGGTCGGGCGGGGCAGCGGCCTACTGATCCAGCTTTAGTTCAGCTCGTAGTTCGGCTTCGCGTTCGATCATGGCTTCGCGGCCGGCATCAAGCGCCGCGCGAAATCGGTCCGCGAATGCCCAGCCACGGGCACCCGCCTGCCGAGCCAGGTTCGGCGGCGACAGCCGCTGCTTCGTGCGGTTGACGGCGCGTACGGCCGAAACGCCGACGGCGGCGCCGATCCCGATGCCCACCAGTGCCCAGAACATGCGCCGCACCTGCTACTTCTCCCTGAGCTTGCCAAAGGCGCGCTTCGCGCCGGCAAACGAGGCCAGCGCCTTCACCAGCGGGTTGGTAACCGTCGCCTTCACGGTCTCCGAGATGGTCGCCGCGTTCTCGGTCAGGCGCTGAACGCCGGCCAGAACGCCGTCCACACGATCGATCTCACGATTGACGGACCGGACCGTGTTCCCCAGCTCGTCCAGCAGCGGGATCGTCTCGGCCGTGATCCCGTCTACCAGCGTCTTCATGCTGGACACGACGCGCAGAAAGTTGAGCGTCAGCGCCGAGAGCACGACGACCAAGCCGGCCCAAAACAGCGCGATGATCAGCGCCGCCCACTCACCGACCGTCGTCGCGATCACTCGTGCGTCTCCTCATTCCGCTGGGGCGGCCCGCCGTCGCGTGGCGCCGTCGGGCCTACACCTTGCTCGGGCTTCCAGTACCGATCCGATTCGAACCCTTCCGGCATGTAGCGCTGGTCTACCCAGTTGCCGGGAAAGTCGTGCGGGTACTTATACCCGACGCCGTGGCCGAAGGCCCGGGCCCCCTGATAATGCGCGTCGCGCAGATGGGCCGGCACAGTCCCGAACCCTTGCTCGGACAGCGCTTTTTGCGCCGATCCGATGGCACGCGTGACCGCGTTGGACTTAGGCGCCAGCGCCAGGTGGATGCACGCTTGGGCCAGGTTCAGCTGCGCCTCGGGAAGGCCGACGAACTCCACGGCCTGCGCGGCGGCGATGGCGGCTTGCAGCGCCGTCGGATCGGCCAGGCCGATGTCTTCCGACGCGAAAATGATCAGCCGGCGCGCGACGAAGCGGGGATCCTCTCCCGATTCCAGCATCCGCGCGAGCCAGGCAAGCGCGGCGTCGGGGTCGGAGCCGCGGAGCGACTTGATGAACGCGCTGGCGACGTCGAAGTGCTGATCCCCGGCGCGGTCCCAGCGCAGGGTCCGCTGGCGCATTGCATCGACCACATCGTCGGGCTGGATCGGACTGCCGCGTCCCTCGGCCCGCGCCGCCGCCGCCTCCAAGGCGCCCAGTGCGACGCGAGCGTCACCTTCGGATCGGTCCAGTAGAGCGGCCAGCGCATCGTCGGTCAGGACGATGCGGCCGCCCAGTCCGCGATCGTCGGCTGCGGCGCGGCGCAGCAGCGCTTCGACGTCGTCGCGCGATAACGGCTGCAGGCGAAATAGCACGCACCGGGACAGCAGCGGCCCGATCACACTAAAGAACGGGTTCTCGGTCGTCGCGCCGACGAAGACCACCCAGCCGGCTTCAACTCCGGGAAGCAACGCGTCCTGCTGAGTTTTGGAGAAACGGTGAACCTCGTCCACGAAAAGGATCGTCTGGCGTGCGCTTGCCGCCTGGCGCTCTCGTCCCTCCGCAAGCGCCTTGCGCACGTCGGCAACTCCCCCGGACACGGCCGAGAGTTGAATGAACTCCGCCTCGGCGCGGTTGGCCAGCAAGCGAGCGAACGACGTCTTGCCGGTGCCCGGTGGCCCGTACAGCAGGATCGAGCGCAGCGTGCCCTCTTCGGCCATCGCGCGCAGAATCGACCCTTCCTCCAGCAGGTGCCCTTGACCCACGAACTCATCCAGCGTCCGGGGGCGCATGCGAGCGGCCAGCGGGGCGTTTGCCGGAACAACCTCCACCGCAGCCGGGGGTTGAAAGAGCTGCGCGGCGCCCGGGGCAGCCGGCTTGCGGGAAGGGGTCACGCCGGCTCCACGCGGTCTCCGACGGCGATCGTGCCGGCGCGGCGCACCAGCCCGTACACCCCGGCGCACGGCTCGGTCGTCGAGTTCTTCGGCAACCGGTTGCGCTTCGCGGCCGCCCGAAGAACCTCTGGGTTGTTTTCCAGGTCAGATTGCGGAAGGGTCACCATGACGCATCGCGCCGTGTAGGCGCGAATGAAGATCTGGACACCACCAATCGTGATCGTTTGGTCGACCCAATCGTTTTCGATGAAGCCCTTCTCTGTCGTTTCCACAACGATGTTCGGGCGGAATCGGCGAGCATCCACGCGCACACCGGTCGTGGCGTTGGCCAAAGCATCCAACGTTGCAGTTGTAACGATGTGGATCGGCGAGGAGTCGGAGAAGGTGCCGGCGGGTGAGCGTTGCGCGAAGCGGCCTTGGTACACCTGCTCCCACTCCTCGGGTGGGTCCACATCTTCGATGGATGGGATGTACTGCTCCAGGGTCGGCTGATCGGGCGCGGTCGATGCCAACTGGACGTCGCGACCCAGGGCTTCGCTCACCATCGCAGACGCGCGCGGGTCGTCGGTTGCGACGTGGATGCCGTCGGGCAACGTGATGCGAGCCGGGCCGTCGGTGCCGTCTGGGTAACAGGCAGAAAGCTTGAACAGGTCCGGCCATCGACGCGGGTTTTTTGCGCTGGCGACAAACCCCGTTTTACGATCGATCAAGCCGAACCGCCGGTCGCCGGTCAGGCCACACTCCCCCACTTCCGACGCCGCGACGCGCTCCCCCAGCAGCGACTTGACGGGATAGCGCCACAGCGCCACGACCTCTCCTGCGATCATCGGACCTCGAGCCTACCGAAGAGCGGTGCTAAACCGGCTTGACCTTCAAACCGAGCTGATCCAACTGTGCGGCATCGACGGGCGTGGGAGCTCCCGTCAGCGGATCCGATCCGCTTTGCGTCACGGGGAACGCGATGACGTCGCGAATGCTCGCGGCACCCGTCATCATCATCATCATGCGATCAAGCCCCAGCGCGATTCCCCCGTGCGGCGGCGCTCCGTATCCGAACGCCTCCAGCAAGAAATCGAACTCCGAGGGATCGCGCTTGAGCGCCTCCAGCACGCGCTCCTGCACGTCGCGACGGTGGATACGGATGCTGCCGCCGCCCAATTCAACGCCGTTCAGGACCAAATCGTAGGCCCGAGCCTTGGCGCTTCCAGGGTCGTCGCCGAACGCAGCGTCTACGTCTCCCTGTGGAGAGGTGAAGGGATGGTGCACGCTGACCCAGCGCTTGTCGTCCTCGCTCCATTCAAACAGCGGCGGATCGACCATCCACACGAATTCCCAGCGGCCTTCCGGAATCAGCCCCCGCGATTCGGCCACGTGACCGCGAACCGAACCCAGAACCGCATTGACCGTCGCCTTCTTGTCGGCGGCCAGCAGTGCGCAGTCACCGGGCCCAATCCCCAGCGCCGCAGCCAGGCCCGTCGACTCATCGTCCGACAGGAACTTGGCCAGCGGCGAGTCGATCCCGCCGCCGTCCTTGTAGATCACCCAGGCCAGCCCGCCGGCGCCGCGCTCTTTGGCCAGTTGCTCCAGGCGGCGAAGATCCGCGTGGTTCATCGTGGCTCCGCCGGGAACGCCGATTGCCTTGATGATGCCGCCCGACTCAACCACGCGCTTGAAGATGGAAAGATGCGTGTGCGCGAACACGTCGGTGACGGTGGTTAGCACCATGCCGTACCGCAGGTCGCACTTGTCGTTGCCGTACCGGTCCATCATGTCGTCGTACGTCATGCGCGGGAAGGGCGGCTTCAGGTCGACACCCAGCAGGTCCCGCCACAGGCTCACCATCAAGCCCTCCATCAGGTCCTGCACGTCTTGCTCGTCCACAAAGGACATCTCAAGGTCCAGTTGCATGAACTCCAGTTGCCGGTCGGCACGCAGATCCTCGTCCCGGAAGCAGCGGGCCATTTGGTAGTAGCGCTCCAGCCCGGCCACCATCATGAGCTGTTTGAAGAGCTGCGGGGACTGCGGCAGGGCGAAGAACGATCCCGGGTGAAGCCGCGAGGGAACCAAGAAATCGCGCGCGCCTTCCGGCGTGGACCGCGTCAGGCTGGGAGTGTCGATATGGATGAAGTTGCGCTCGTCCAAGTAGTTGCGGATGCCGCGCGTCAGCTCGTGCCGCAGGCGCATGATGGCCTGCATCTGGGGACGGCGCAGGTCCAGGTACCGGTACTTCAGGCGCGTCGCCTCGTCGGCTTCCACGCCGTCTTCGATCACGAAAGGCGGCGTCGCGCTGGGCGACAAGACCTCAACGGTGCGCGCTCGTAGCTCGACATCGCCAGTGGCCAGCTTAGGGTTCTCGGTTCCCGGCTTTCGGGTTGAAACCTCGCCGCCGATCAGGACGCACCACTCACGCTGCAGCGGATCGGCGGCTATCGCAGCCTCCGCGGCCTCGTCGGGGTGGACGACCACCTGGACGGTTCCCGACGCATCGCGCAGATCCAGGAAGATGATCTTGCCGTGGTCGCGGCGGTGGTGAACCCAGCCGGCCAGGGTGACGGTCTGTCCCGCGTGCAGGGCGCGCAGGTCCCCGCAAGCATGCGTGCGCATCATGATTGTTCGCTCCTTATCAACGGGACGGGATGGGCCGGGTCTTCAACCAGTTGGGGACGGCGGTCAGCGGGACGGTCTCTTGCTCGCCGGAGGATAGATCGCGCAGCGTACACGCCAAGGCGGATCGTTCTTCGGGTCCGATGATCGCGACGTAGCGCGCGCCGATTCGGTTCGCCTGCTTCATCTGCCCCTTGAGGCCGCGATCCGCATACGGCAGATCCGAAGACAGGCCGGCATCGCGGATGCTCCAGCACAGCCGCATCGCCGCGTCCTTCTCATCGGCGGAGACGGCGATCACGAAGCAATCGATGCGGGATTCCGGCGCTGCGGCGCCGGCCGCCTCTTGCGCCAGCAGCACGCGCTCGATCCCGGAGCCGAATCCGATGCCCGGAAGCGGGGGTCCTCCGATCGACTCGGAGAGCTGGTCGTAGCGTCCGCCGGCGCACACCGTGCTCTGGGCGGCCTCAAGCAGCGGCGTCTGAAACTCGAATGCCGTCCGCGTGTAGTAATCCAGTCCGCGCACCAGGCGGGGCTCGATCGTGAACGCCACGCTGAGATCTTTCAAGTGGGTCTGGACGGCATCGAAGTGAACGCGGCAGTCGGTGCACAACTCTTGCTGGATCGTCGGCGCATCGTCCAGCAGTCGTTGGTCCTCTTCGTTCTTGCAGTCGAAGACCCGCAGCGGGTTCGTCTTCATCCGGCGCTTACAGTCGGCGTCCAGACGCTCGCGGTTTTCCTGAAGGAAGGCCGTCAGCTTTGGCATGTAGCCGGCCCGGCATCCCGGATGGCCGATGCTGTTCAGCAGCAGCGTCACCTGGTTGACCCCGGCGCCGTCAAGCATTCGCTTCCCCAGCGCGATCACCTCGGCGTCGACGGCGGGATCTTCCGTGCCGATCGCCTCCAGCCCGACCTGGTGGTGCTGCCGGTAGCGCCCTTTCTGCGGCCGGTCGTAGCGGAACATCGCCGCGGAGTACCAGACCTTGACCGGCAGGCCCTTCTCGTGCAGGCGATTGCTGACGACGGCGCGCATCACCGGTGCCGTGCCTTCCGGCCGCAGCGTCAGCGAGTTGTCGCTGCGATCGGTGAACGTGTACATCTCTTTGTTGACGATGTCGCTGGATTCGCCGACACCGCGCACGAACAGCGCCGTGTCCTCGAAGATCGGCGTGATGATCCGCCGGTAGCCGGCGCGCTGGAACAGATCCCCCGCAGACCGCTCGTGCGCCTGGAAACGCTCCGAGACCGGCGAGAGCACGTCCTGGGTTCCGCGCGGCGCCTGAAGCTCGCTCATAGACCCTTCAGTCGCGCTGACCACCCGCGCGCATCGGCGACGATGAACGGATTCGACACCCGCTCGGTTCCGACGGTCGTCTGGGCGCCGTGCCCGGACAGGATCGTGACGTTGTCTTCAAGCGGCAAGATGACCCGGCGGATCGAATCCATCAGGTCTTCGGTCGAGCCACGAGGAAAGTCGGTGCACCCCACCGAGCCGGCGAAAATCAGATCGCCGGAGAACACGACCCCGTCGGTAAGGAACACGCAGTGGCCGGGGGTGTGGCCCGGCGTGTGCTTGACGGTGATCTGAAGCCCGCCGAAACGCAGCACGTCGTCGTCGCTCAGGTAGCACAGGTGCTCTGGGGCTTCGACCTGAAGCTTGCCGAGCCCCGCAGCGCCCAGCGCGGCGCCCGGGTCCTCCAGCAGCCAGGTGTCGTCCGGGTGCATCCAGCACGCCACGTCGGCCTTCTGGGCGACGGCGTTCGCGTTCCAGATGTGGTCCACATGCCCGTGGGTCAGCAACACCGCCTCGCAGCGCAAGCCCAGCGCTTCAAGCCGCTCCGCGATCAGATCCGCGGCATCCTGCCCCGGGTCGATCACCACCGCCGACTCCGCATCCGGCGCAGCCGCGATATAGGTGTTGGAGGCAAAGACCCCCGTCGTGTACCCCTCGATAACCATCGAGCGCACAGACTATCGGGGGAGGCGCAGCCCTGCGTCGCCGTTCCGGCGGGCCGACCATGGCGATCAACCTGCGAAACCCCGCCGGGGCGGACGCTTACCCGGCAATCACGGTGGTGGGGACGCGCCGTCGATCTGGTCCAGGACCTGTGCGACCGGCATTCGAACGCCGACGAAGATCGGCACGTCTCGAGCCGTATACGCCGAGGCTCCCGACCCGCGAAGCTCTTCCACCAGGTCGAGGAACTCGCCGAGCGAGTCTCCTTCGAACGCAACGACGAACTCTTGGTCGTCGATGCCGAAGGAGTAACCGGTGTGGATCTTGACGTTCGGGTAGCGGTGACCGATCTTGAAATGCTCCGCCATCATCGCGCGCCGCTCCTCGAACGGCAGCCGGTACCACTCGCGCTTCTTGTCCATGGGATACACGAAGAGGTATCGCGCGCCAATCGGCCCGGGTTGCGCGGCGTTCTCCTGGCCGGCATGCAAATGCCCCTTCAGATACTGGGATTTCCGCGCCATCGCAAGGTAGGAATGAGCGACCCGCAAGAAGGGTCCCAAGCTGGATGCGTTGAGCAGGACCTGAAAC
>JBKKBA010000058.1:0-4685 GCA_046714275.1 Actinomycetota bacterium | reverse complement strand
AACTACGGCCACACCTTGGGCCACGCGCTGGAAACGCTCGGCCACGGCGGGGCCGGCCCCTTCCGGCGTCATGGCGAAGCGGTGGCGATCGGGATGATGTTCGCAGCGCATCTTGCCGTGCGGCTGGGCTTCGACGACGCCTTGCAGGCTCACCACGACGCGATCGCCGGTGCGGGCTTGCCGACCGACGGAGCGGCGGTGGACTTCGATATCGCGATGCGAGCCATGGCTCGTGACAAGAAGTACGTTCGCGGCGTGCGGTACGTGGTCCTTGAAGAGATTGGACGACCGCGCATCGTGTCGGAAGTAGACGAGGCGCTGGTTCGCGATGCCTACGAGGCCGTGCGATGAAACGGATTCTGGTTCTCAACGGGCCGAACCTTGACCGGCTCGGCACGCGACAGGTGGACGTCTACGGCTCGATGACGCTGCAGCAGATCGAAGAGTCCCTTCGCGCGCAGGCTTCCACGCTGGGAGTCGAGGTGGTGTTTGTCCAGTCCGCAGACGAGCAGACGCTGGTCGATGCCGTCGCCGGTGGCGAGCCGGGAAGGATCGATGGGATCGTCATCAACCCGGCGGCGTTTTCCCATTTCTCGCACCGGCTGGTCGATGCGCTGCAGGCGGCGGGAGTGCCCGTCGTGGAGGTTCACCTATCCAACATCCACGCTCGCGAGCCCTACCGGCGCCTTTCACTGGTGTCGCCCATCGCCCGCGGGGTGATCTGCGGCCTGGGGCCCGATGGGTACCGGTTCGCGCTGGAAGCGTGTGCGCGTATGCTTTCGCCATCATGAGTGAATCCAACGGATCCAACGGTGCCCACGGCGCGCCTTCTGCCAAGCCCGGTCCGGCTACGTCCCGGCGCGACGCCATCCGCGCGCGTCTGAGCGAGCTGGAGGCCGATGCCCTGCTGGTCACCAAACTGGTGAACGTCCGCTACCTGACAGGTTTCTCCGGATCCAACGGGCAGGTGATCGTCGGTGAGGAGGACATCTTCTTCACCGACAGTCGCTACCAAGAGCAGTCCGGCCATCAGGTTGACTGCCGACGGGAGATCATCGACTCACGCTCCGGCTGGGAACAGGTGGTCGCCTCGCTGGAAGGCGCCGGCCGGCTGGCGATCGAGGCCCACCACATGACCGTTGCTTCCGCCGGGCGGCTGCGCGCTGCGCTCGGCGACGTCGTCATCGTGGAAACCGAGAACGTCGTCGAAAAGCAGCGAGAGGTCAAAGACGCCGGCGAGATAGAGTCGATTCGTCGCGCATGCGCCATCGGCGACGCGGGGTTTGACCAGATCATCGCCCGGTTACGCGAAGGCATGACCGAGGTTGAGTGCGCGGCCGAGCTGGAAGAAGCGATGCGTCGCGCCGGCAGCGAAGGATTGTCCTTTGCCACCATCGCCGCGTTCGGCGAGCAGGCCGCCGAGCCCCACCACGAGCCGACCGAACGGCGCCTGAAGCGGGGTGACATGGTGAAGCTGGACTTCGGCGCCATGTTCGACGGCTACCACTCCGATATGACGCGCACCGTCGCCTTCGGCGAGCCGGGAGACGAGATGCGAACGATCTACGAGGCGGTGCGAGCGGGCCAGCAGGCCGGGGTGGAGGCCATTCGCTCGGGCGCCAACACGGGGCTGGTGGACGACGCATCCCGGGCGCCGCTACAGGCGATCGGCCGCGACTACGGCCACGCGACGGGCCATGGCTGTGGCCTTGAGGTTCACGAGGCGCCGACGGTGCGCAAGGGTGGTGCTGATATATTGGTCGCAGGCATGACGGTGACCGTCGAGCCGGGAATCTACGTACCGGGTCTGGGCGGCGTTCGCATCGAGGATCTGCTTGCCGTCACCGACGACGGGTTCGAGGTCCTCACGACCTCGCCAAAAGAGTTGATCGTCGTCTAGCGGCGCACGCTGCCGGCACGACGCTCTAGACGCGGGCCTAGACGCGGGCCTAGACGCGGGAAGGACAGCACGATGGTTACCAGCAACGATCTGAAGAACGGCATGGTCCTGGATATCGAAGGTGTCTTGTGGACCGTGATCTGGTTCCAGCATCACAAGCCCGGCAAGGGGCAGGCCGTGGTGCGTACCAAGATGCGCAACGTCAAGACCGGCGCGGTCGTCGAGCGGACGCTGAACGCCGGCGTGAAAGTCGAGCAGGCCATCATCGACAAGCGCGATATGACCTACCTGTATCACGACGGCAGCGACTGGATCTTTATGGATGCGTCCTCCTACGACCAGATGCCGCTTCCCGAGGACATCCTGGGGGACGCAACCAAGTACCTGGTGGAGAACCAAAGCGTCACAGTCGGGTTGCACGAAGGTCGCGCCATCACCGTGGAGCTTCCCGCCTCCGTCGAGCTGGTCGTCACGGAAACGGATCCGGGGGTGAAGGGCGATACGCGGACCGGAGCGATGAAGCCGGCGACTGTCTCGACCGGCGCGGTCGTACAGGTCCCGCTGTTCGTGGAACCGGGAACCAAGATCAAGGTTGACACCCGCACCGGCGAATATCTGACCCGGGTCCAGTAGGGCCGTGATCGCCGTACATCCCCGCACGGACGCGCGCCGCAGGGCGCTCGACCTTCTGTTTGCAGCGGATGTCCTGGGAAACCCGGCTGCATCGGCGCTGGCCGGCCAAGAGAAGGTCGACAAGTCGGCCCGGGCTATCGTTGAAGGGGTCGCGACGCATGCTGAAGAGCTTGACGGCCTGATTCGTGGTTACGCCGATCGCTGGACCCTTGAACGCATGCCGGTTGTGGACCGCAATCTGCTGCGTATCGGTATGTACGAGATCCTCCACGAGCCAACGATTCCGGCCGGAGCCACCGTCAACGATCTGGTGGAGCTGGCGAAGATCCTGTCCACGGAGGACTCGGGTCGGTTCGTCAACGGGCTTCTCAGCCGGGCTGCGCGCGAGCACCGCCCCCGATAGGGGCGGTTAGCGGGCGAACAGTTTTGTCAGGTCGATCTGAAGGCGGGGAAGCGGCGGGTATTCCAGCGTGTCACCCGGCTCGAAGATCTCGGGCTTTCCGTAGCCGGCGTCGGTTGCGTGGTAGATCTCGACACGATCGGCCTCGGGATCGACGAACCAGTATTCGGGGACGCCGAACCGGCCGTAGATGTCGCGCTTGCGGACGCGATCGATGCGTGGGTTCGACAGAACCTCGATCACCAGGGAAGGGACGCCCTGGATGTTCTTCTCGGTCAGGATGCCAAGCCGCTCGTCCGCGACGAAAAGAACATCGGGAACAAGAACGTTGCGGTCCGAGAACAAGATGTCGGTCGGCCCCAGATACACGCGACCGGATCCCTGCTGGACGACGTGATTTCCCAGCGAAAGATATAGGCGCCCGACGATCTCCTGATGACGCAGTCGCGGTGAAGGGCTCACGATCAGCTCTCCGTCCAGCAGCTCACGACGCTTCCCGTCGTCGGGGAACGCCAGCAGATCGTTGTACGTAAGCGTTCCCTGCTCGGCCATGTCACTGATAGTACCACCGGACCTTTTGTCGAAGGCCGGAAGCATCGCGTCTTGCGCATGCCGAATCCAGGATCGGCAAAAAGCGCAAAGCCGCTCGTTTCGAGCGCTGCGGCTCCTTTGCTCAAGTGACCCGTCGGTCGTGATCGGCGCTATTCGCCTCCTGTCCCGACGGTCGGGTATACTGCGTCAAAACCCTTTAAGAGCGGGTCCTGTGAGGCCCGGAAGGGAGAGGAGAAGGATGCTGGACCCGACGGCCTGCGCGCGTGCGCGGGCTTTCTTATTGCCCCCCGCTGTGCCCACCATCGCCCCGCTCCCGGCCGGGGGAAGGCGGACACCCTGACCACCCCCACGCAGGGCAAAGCCACCCCAACACAGGGCCGAGCCATCCCCACACAGCGCAAGGCCACCCCCATGGATGCCGGCGATGTGTCGCGAGCTTTGGCTCGCATCGCGCACGAGATCTTGGAGCGCAACAAGGGTGCCGGCGACTTGGTGCTGATCGGGCTGCTGTCGCGTGGGGAACTTCTGGCGAAGCGGCTGGCCGACAACATCGCGGGCATCGAGGGCGTGCAGGTGCCGACCGGGTCGCTGGACATTGCGCTGTACCGCGACGACATCGGGCTGCGCGAGCCTGCGGCGCTCAAGCGCGACTCGTTTCCACCGGTGGACGGCAAGGTGATCGTCCTGGTCGATGACGTGCTGTATACGGGACGCTCGACGCGCGCCGCGATGGATGCGCTGATGGATGCGGGCCGTCCGCGGTCGGTGCAGCTTGCGGTCCTGGTGGACCGGGGGCACCGCGAGCTTCCGATCCGCGCGGACTACGTCGGCAAGAACATCCCGACCGCCCGCAACGAAGAGGTTCTGGTCCACGTGCAAGCCGTCGATGGAGAAGACGCCGTCCACGTCGTGGAGGTGCAGCCATGATCCATCACCTGCTGGACATCACCGACCTGGATCGGGACGGGATCGACCGCATCCTTCAAACCGCAGCCGGGTTGCAGCCGCCGGGTTCCGGCCCGGTGCGCAAGTATCCGGCGCTTCGCAACCGGACGGTCGTCAACTTGTTCTACGAGGCCTCCACGCGCACGCGTACATCCTTCGAGCTTGCGGCAAAACGCCTCTCTGCCGACGTCGTCAACTTCGCCGTGTCGGGTTCCAGCATCGAAAAGGGCGAGTCGCTGAAGGACACGGCACAGA
>JBKKBA010000057.1:0-2594 GCA_046714275.1 Actinomycetota bacterium | reverse complement strand
ACTGGTACGCGAGCCCCTGGTACAACGGCCCGTGGGACATGGTCGATCGCTACGAGGTGCCGGTCTACCTCCTGCGCGTGCCCGTGCGCTACTACCGCAGCGCCCCGGTGTATTTCCGCGGATGGCGTGCCGATGCGCCGCCGCGCTGGGGCGACCATTGGGGCTCGTCGTGGGAGCAGCGCCGTAGCGGATGGGACCAGTGGAACCCTCGCTCGGTGCCTTCCGCGGCGCCGTTGCCGGTGTACCAGCGCCAATACTCGGGCGACCGCTATCCGGACCGCTCGCAGCAGGTCGTGATCCACACCCAGAGCTACCGTTACCAGCCGCGCGAAGTCGTCGTGCAGCAGCGCTACCAGCAGCAGCGCGCCTCGATTCCGGCCGTGCAATCGCAACCGCAGGCGCAACGCGAGGTGCAACGTCCTCGCGCCACGGTGCAGCAGTCCGCGCCCCCGCCGATCGCGCAGGCGCCGGTCCAGCGAGGACATCCCCCCGGCCAGGCCAAGGGCTGGGAAGGCGCAGATCGTCCTCCGGGCCAGGCGAAGGGTTGGGACAAGGAGCGCGACGGCCGCGACAACGAGGGCCGAGGCAAGGGTCCCAAGGACAAGGACAAGGACAAGGAAGACCGCGGCAAGGGACGCTGAGTTTGTTGCCCCGCGTAGGCGGGGGCCCAGTTTCCCCTATATTGGCTCCTCCACCCAGGAGGAGCCAATGCTGAATCGCGCCGAAGGCCGTGAATGGAAGCCGACCGAGCATCCGGGAGTCGATCGCGCGCTCTTTCGCTATAACGACACCGGCGGCCGCTCGTCCTTCGTGCGGCTGAAGAAGGGTTCGCGCGTGCCCACCCACGCGCACCACGGCACCGAGGAAGTGGTCGTCATCTCCGGCAAGGTCACCCTCGGGGAGGTCGCGATGAGCGAGGGCGACTACCTCTTCACCGAGCCCGGCGACGAGCACGACGTGGTCGCGGTCACCGATGCGGTGATCTTCGTTTCGTCGCAGAAGGCGACGCCGCTGAAGTAACGCCCTCGTCGTACCCGCTAGACCTTCGTCGCACCCGTTAGACCTTCGTCGCACCCGCGTAGGCGGGTGCCCAATTTGCTCTTTCGCGTGTCGCAAGGGGTTCTGATCCTCCTATGCCTTCCAAAGAGGCGCGACACGCAGCTTCCTCAACGTGTCGTCGTGAGTCGCGAGATCGCATCGGTAGGCGCGCGCGGTGGCCACGATCAGCCGGTCGGCCGGGTCCGCATGCAAGCGGTCCGGCAGGGAATTGAGGGCCAGCGCGACGGGAACGTCGAGCGGCAGGACCTGGATGGTCTCCGGTGCCGCCGCGATTCGGAGCCAGCGCTCGAACCCATCCTCCGGAACGAAGCGACCCTTGGCGAAGGCCATCTGCACCTCCCAAAGGCTGATGGCCGCCAATCGAAGCTCACCTCTTGCAGCAAGCTCGTCGAGCGCGGACGCCTCGCGTTTGGGCAGGCGATCGCCGCCCGAGAGCCACCACACCCAAACATGGGTATCGAGGAGGACGGCCACTCAGAGACCTCGGATGTCCCGTTCGGAAGTGAAGCGCTCGCCGGGATCGGCCAACCAGCGAGCCCTTCCGCGCAGTCGCTCCCAGGGCTTGACGCCGGCGGCAAGAGCGGGGGGAGGCGGGTCCAGTTGAGCGACCGCCTTGCCGCGCCGGGTGATGGTCACCGGCTTGCCGGTCGCTTCGACTCGCCGGATCAGCTCCAGGCAGCGCTGCCTGAACTCGGTGACGGAAATGTCCATTTCGGAATTATATATGGACATTTCGCTCGCCATGCGCGCGAGGCGCTCCACAACTACTTGCCCCGAAAGTGCTCCCGAAGCAGCCGCTTCGAGTGACGCGCCACGTCGCCTTCGCGTTTGTCGCTGCCGATGAACCGCCTGGCCGCCGGTGGTGGCGTAGTCAACGAGACGCGCCCCGGAATCCTCTGCACGGCCAGCTTGAAGCCTGCCGCCCTGAGGATCGCCTGCAGCGTGTCGAATCGCGGGTTTCCACCCGCGGACAAGGCGCGATACAGGCTTTCCCGTGGAACGCCCGCGGCCCTGGCGACCTTTGCCATTCCCTGGGCCTCGGCGACTGCGCGAAGGGCGGACAGGTAAATGCGCGGGTCATCCTCGTCAGCCGCGGCGTTGAGGTACTCGGCTGCGAGCTCCGGATCTGCACGGAGCTCCTCCAGGAGCCGCCCGCGATGGGCGACGGTGAGAGGTATGCGCTTCACTTTCGGCTTCGACGACTTTCGTGCTCTTTCCATAGGGCGATGGCTCTCTCGATGTCGGCGTCCTGCCTTCGCTTGTCGCCGCCGCAGAGGAGGATCACCACGGTATTTCCCTCGCGCGCGAAATAGACGCGATATCCAGGCCCATGATCCACTCGCAGCTCCCAGACCCCGTCTCGCAGCGGCTTGGCATCACCGAAATTTCCAATCGCGAGGCGCTCGATGCGAACCAGGACGCGAGCGGCCGGCCTGTCTGTCCCCGAGCGCCGCAAGCCACTCGGTGAATGGCTCCGTCCCGGCGGCGTTTCGGTAGCGGTTTACGACAACTTCCAAGATTGTAGCCTATACGTT
>JBKKBA010000056.1:0-4023 GCA_046714275.1 Actinomycetota bacterium | reverse complement strand
GGCCGGCCCGTCGCCGACGATGACCAGCCGCCGCTGCATCTGGTTGAAGGCGTGGATCGCGATGTCCACGTTCTTGTAGGACAGCAGCCGCGTAACCAGAAGGAACTCATCTTTGGTGTTCGGCGCGATCCGGAATTTGTCCACATCCACCGGCGGGTGCATCACGGTGGCCTCGCGGCCGTACAGAGCCCGGATGCGCTCGGCGGTGACCTTGGAGTTCGCCAGGGTGAAGTGCGGCCGGCTGCTGGCCTTGCGATCCGACCGGCGAAGCGCGCGCACGGCAAGCCCGGCCAGCGGACGAAGCGGCAGCGGCACGGCACCGTCGCGGTTGTAGCGCAGATCCCACAGGAAGCGCGGCGGCGTGTGGCAGTACGAGATGTGACAAGCGCCCCGCGACCGGACACCGTGCGCGAATCCGCTGGAAGAGGACAGAATGACGTCGAAGCCTTCGATCTTCATCTTGCGGAAGGCTCGCGGCATCAGCGGCGCCAGCCGGCGGAAATCGGCCGGGTCGCGCAACAGCCGCTGCAGTCCCGAGGTGCGAACGTCGGCAGTGCGGAAGTCCGCGTGGGTGGCGTCGGGGGCGTACAGAGCGGTGAAGATGGGCGCGTCGGGGAAGATCCGGTGCATGGCTGCGGCGACGCGCTCGGCGCCGCCCCTATTCACCAGATAGTCGTGAACGATCGCGATCTTCACATTCGGCCCTAGTGCGGCGGACCCGCTGCCGGGTCCGGACCGCTAGTCGTCGTTTCGGGTGTCTGCGGCTTCGGAAAGAAGCCGTTCCATCCGTTCAACGACGACGGACCAATTCCGCTCCGCCTTTGCCGTTCTTTCCGCTGCGTCCGCCATGGGCTTTGCGAATGTTGGGTCGAGTGCCCGGTTCAGCGCTTCCGCGATGTCCGAAGTGTTCTCCGGATCGGCCAGAAGGCCGGTCTCGCCGTGGCGAACGGCGTCGGCGATGCCTCCCGTGCGTCCGGCAACGATCGGCAGCCCGTAGGCGGCTGCCTCAAGCAGAGACACGGGGCAGCCTTCCACGCCGCCCTTGCCGCCGTCCAGCGACCGCGACGCCAGGACGAATGCGTCGGCCATCCGGTAGCACGCGGCCAGATCGTCGTCCGAAAGGCTCCCCGCAAACACGACCCGGCCGGCGACGCCGCAGCGAACGGCCTCCTGTTGGAACGCGGATTGCGACGTTCCAGTGCCGACGACCAGATAGCGGACGTCTTGGGGCAGGGACGGCAAGGCGCGCACAACGACATCGACTCCCTTGTGCGGCTCCAGCCTGGCCACGGTCAGCAGCACCCGGGAATCCTTCAGACCAAGGCGCAGGCGAAGCTCCGCAATGCGTTCGGGAGAAACCACACGAGGATCGGGCGCGCCGACGGGAATCACTTCGCCCGCTCCCGCGCCCAGCGCCCGCGCCGCGTCCATCGTGAAACGGCTGACGGCCAGCACCCGGTCGGCCTTGGGAAGCGCCCACGCGGCCGCGCGCTTGATCCGCGGCGAGATCAGCTCGACCCCATACGTACCGATCACCAGGGGAATGTGCTTCCTGCGGCGCAACCACACGCCACCGGGAGCCGCCAGCACGTGGCCGGCGAAGACAATGTCGGGCTTCCAAGACCGGGCTTCACGGATCGCACCCAGCGCTAGCGCCGGCACCAGCAGGCGCCGGGCGCGGACCGATCCCACCCGCACGTACGGGATGGCGTTCACGCGACGAACGGGAATGGGAAGCTGCGCGTCCACGGCCGCGAAGCCGGGATCGGCGGGAGCGACGACCCGCACGTCGCACTTGGCTCGCTCGACAAACTGCCGAAGGAGGGTCTGGATGCCGCCGCGCGTTGGTGGAAAGTCGGTCGCGACCAGCAGCACTCTCATCGGGCCGGGACAAGCTCCGGCAGCAAGCCTGATTGCAACTCCGGCTGCTCGTCCGGCTGCGGCTCCAATCCTGGGTCCAGCCCAAGCCGCTTGGCATCACGAACCTTCATGTACGCATTATCCGCTGCCCCCAGCATGAACCAGATGAGCGGGGCAACGGCATAGTTTCCACCGTTCAGCCACTGGCCGAACGACACGATGGCCATGCCCAGCACCGCCGGCCACATCGGGCCCGGAAGCATCCGGCGCATCCGGAACAACTGAATGCCGGCAACGGCGATGATGCCCATGTACATGACCCCACCGATGACGCCGAAGGCGATCGTCGCGTCGGAGATGTCCAGCTCGGTCGATGACGACTTGTTGCCGCCGAACTTGGTGCTGCCTCGTCCAGTCGAGCCGGTGCCCAAGCCGTACGGCTGCTCGGTGAAAGCGTAGATCAAACCTTCCATCACGCCCTTGTAGTGGACGCCCAGCGTCGACTTTTTGGGGTCAAAGGGGTCCGTGAGCGCGCCGATTTGCCGTTGCTTCAGCTGCTCTTGCGCACTCGCCGTTTCATCCAGCTTCGTCACCGTGCTGGTTCGCGTCGAGGTCCAATACACAATGCCGCCGAACAAGACGGCGACGGTCAGCAGCGCGACGAATGCGTTCTTCGCTCGAGCGCCCAGAAGGATGATCGAGCCAAGAGCCGCGAAGACAACGAATCCACGGGAGCCGATCAGATAGCCGGAATACACCATGAAACCCAGCGCGCCCCACAGCCAATACCGAGAGATGCCCTTCTTGTAAACCAGGTACGCAAGCGTGGTCATCACGGCGAAGTTCAAATACGTCGCGTATTCCAGCGGGTTGGTAAACGTAGACATGGGGCGAATCGCCGAGCCGACGTACAGCCCACCGAAGCCGGCGCGCGCCAGGTAGGCTTGCTCGAATCCGGGGAAGCCGACGATCACCTGGTACATACCGTAAGCCGCGGCGATGATTCCCGCGACGATGATCACTCTTTGCATGCCGGCGATCATCCGGTCGTCGGCAACGGAGCGCCCGATGAAGAAGCACATCATCGGCACCAGCACGAACATGACGCCGGTCAGCCCGACCAGAAGGTTGCCCTGGCCCGGATTGAAGACCTGCAGCAGGCCGATCAGCAGCAGCCAGAAGACCATTCGCGACAGGACCGTGCCGCCCATATTCGATCGTCCCGTGAGGATCAGCGTAGCCAGGATCAGGATGATGATCGCGCTGGAAACCAGCAGCAGGGGGTCCAGTGCGCTGAAGCCCGTCGCGGGAACCAACGCGCGGCGGACGATGCCAAGGAAGGGCAGCCACGCGAAGAGCATGACCATGGCGCGCTGCGGACGCTCGACGGCGGGAATGGCGAAAGCGGCAAGGAGGGCTAAGGCGGCGATGATACGAAGAAGCGGTCCGCCGGCGACGACCTGCCGGCCCAGGAACAAAGCGCCCAGCAGCAGGATGGAGTTCCAGATCATCGGCGTGTAGCTGGGCCGGTCCGGCCTGTCCCGCATCAGGTCTGCCGCGTTCTGCACTTCTATCTCCGTCCGCTTGCCGTTGCGTTGCGCCCGGCGGCCGCTGCGTCGCGGATCGCCTGCGCGATCCCCGCCCAGGAGTACCGATCTGCCGACATCCGCCTTCCTGCCTCACCCAGCCGGTGCCGCAGCGCAGGGTCTTGGACCAAGCGAAGCAGCGCGGTGGTGACGGCAGGGACATCTGGTTCAACGAGCAACAGGACCTCTCCGTCGCGGAAATGAGGCTCGGAAGCCGGCCCGGTGTAGGCGACGACGGGGAGCCCGTGCGCCAGCGCGGACAAAAGGCTCGTCTTGCGAGAGACGGGACCGGTGGGTTCGGCAAACAGGTAGGCGTCGGCTGAGGCAAGAGCGCCGGCCAGCTCGCTGTGCGACAGCGACCCGGTCACGTGGACGCGAGGATGTGATGGCGGCGCGACGCCGGTCCGGCCGATCAAGAGCAGGCGGGCGTCGATCCCTTGCTCGGCCAGCGCGTCCAGAGCGCCGATCGCCGGCGCAAGATCGCGACCCTCTCCGATCGCGCCAACGTGAGCTACGACAAACGCGCTCTCGGGAATCCCAACACGTGAGGGGTCGTAGGAGGACCCGGGTTCCGGCT
>JBKKBA010000055.1:0-7727 GCA_046714275.1 Actinomycetota bacterium | reverse complement strand
GCTACGCAGAGCGCGTTCGTGCTGTTCTTTCCCTTCGTTTTCCTGACCACGTCGTTCGCTCCGTACGAAGCGCTGTCGGGATGGTTGAAAACGGCGGCGACCTACAACCCGATGACGTATCTGTTGCGGGGCATGCGCGCGCTGTCGATGAGCGGATGGGATGCCGGCGAGATCGCCCTTGGCTTAGCTGCGATCGGCGGTGTTGGTGTCGTGACGGTGTCGCTTGCGTTCCGGGCTCTGCAGGGCCGGCTGAAGTAGCGCTATAGCATGGTGGGTCAGCCGGACGACGCGGAGCGCTCGCTGCGGGTCGCCTGGGATCAGCAGGCGGCCGACTGGATCCGCTGGGCGCGCACGCCGGGCCACGACGCGTACTTCTGGCAGCTTGGCCTGCCGCATCTTCTGGAGATGCTTCCGGCCCCGGGACGCCTGTGCGTGGACATCGGGTGCGGCGAGGGGCGACTGACGCGCATCCTGCGCGACCGCGGTTATTCCGTTGCCGGCTTTGACGGGTCCCAGGCGATGGTCCACGCAGCCGTCACGCACGGCGAGGCCGCGCCGGCCGCCGTGGCCGACGCCGCCGCGCTTCCCGTCAAGGCCCGCGCCGCCGATCTTGCCGTCGCCTACATGGTGCTCCAAGACGTGGACGATCTAGACGGCGCGGTACGAGAGGCTGCGCGCGTGCTGGACGGAGGTGGTCGCTTCTGCGCTGCGTTCGTGCACCCTTTTCAGTCGTCGGGAGACTTCGGTGAACCGGTCGTGGACGGCGTGCGCGTGCGCGGGGATCTTCAAGCGCCCTTCCGCGTGACTCGACCGTATTTCCAGCCGCTTCGCTTCGTGGACACGATCGAGCGGGACGGGATCCGCATGTCCTTCCACAGCGAGCACCGTCCGCTGGAGCGGTACGCGCGGGCGTTTGAGGACGCGGGACTGCTGATCGAGTCGATCCGAGAGCCGCGTCCCGGCCCGGAGATGATCGCCGCGAACCCACGAACCCAGCGCTTCACCACGGTGCCCTGGGGTCTTTTCATCCGGGCCGTCCGCGCGCTGTGGTCAAAATAGAACCATGAGCGACGCGGGGCTGTACGGGCCGGACAGTGTCTCATGGCAAGTGCACCGCCAGACGACCGTGCTGTTCGGTGGCGCGCGCGCCCTGTTGATGGAGGCGGCGCATCCGCTGGTCATCGCCGGTGCGACGGCGACGGGCTTCTACGAACGCAACCCGTGGAAACGCCTGATGCGCACGTTGCAACTGACCTATGCGCTGACGTTCGCGTCGCGGGAGGAAGCCGCGGCGTCCGCCGCACGTATCAACGAAGTGCACGAGCATGTTCACGGCGTGGATCCGGTCACCGGGAAGCGCTACGACGCTCTGGATCCGGATCTGCTGCTGTGGGTGCACGCCTGCCTGGTCGATTCCGCCCTTCTGTTTGAGCAACACACGGTTGGGCGGCTGGACGCCGGCGGACGAGAGCAGTTCCATCAAGAGCAAATGCAAGCGGCCGAGCTGCTGCGGCTGCCCCGGGAACGAATTCCGCCGACGGTTGCCGGCCTGCGCGACTACATCGACGGGGTCGTGCGAGGCGGCGATCTTCAGGTGACGCCGGCGGCGCGGCGCGTTGCGGACCTGTTCCGGCATCCGCCGCCCGAAGCGGACTGGAGGCCGGTTCTTCGCGCGGTTGCTTGGTGGGCGTTTGGCACGCTCCCCTCGCCGCTTCGAGCCGGGTACGGAATTCGCTGGAGCCCTGTTCGGGAAGGCGCACTTCGGGCCAGCCTCGCCGGGTTGAAGACGCTCCGCCCTTTGATCCCCGGCGTTTTCCGCGAGATCGAGATCGCCCGGCGCGCCGAAGAACGAGCACGCGCAGCACGGTAAAAGGTCCTTGACTCGCTCACAGCGCCCGCCGAAGATTCCTCCGGACCCCCATCAGGGAGGAAGCCGCATCAGCGATTCAGAGATTCTGTCGGCTCTTGTTGCGCACCGGCGCCAAACCGTGGCAGCCGCGCGTGCCGAGCGCAATCAATCGCCGGCGGCGATCGCAGCAGAGCGAGCAAGGCATGCGGCGGAAACGGGCTCCGGCGATCGCCACATGCAGGCGGCGGCGCAGGCTGCCGAGGCGGCCGCGCGCACCGAGGCCCTAGAGACCCACGTCGATTGGCTGCGAGCTCTTTGCGTGGATATCGAGCCGATCGCGTTTGATTTCGACGCGGCGCGTGCGCAGACAGAGCCGCCCCCCTTCGACGCCGGCGGCTTGGATATCCCCGAACCCGAGCCCGAACTGGACCTGCCGTCGTCATCCTCTGGGTTGCTGTCTCGCGTCCTGCGGGGTCATCAAGACAAGCGCGACGAGGCCGTTGAGGCCGCGCGTGAGAAGCACGTCCAGGCGCTGCGCGAGCACGCCGAGCGAGAGCAGCGCCGTACGGCCATGCTGGCCGACGCGATGGCAGCTCACGAGCGGGCCGTCACCGAGATCGGGTCGCGGGTGGCGGCGCGCAACCGAGAGGTGGACGCGCTTCGAGCTCGCATCGAGTCGGGCGATCCGGCGGCGTCGGCCGCGATGTTCGCCGCGGTGCTGGCGGCGTCGGACTACCCAGACGACTTCCCTCGCCGCGCCACCGTCGCGCTGGACCCGTCGGCGCGCCTGTTGATTGTCGACTACGAGCTGCCTCGCCTGGACGCGATGCCGGCCGCACAGGGGTACCGCTACGAGGCGCGGACCGACTCGATCCAAGAGGTGCCGCGCCCGTCCTCGCGACGCAAGGACCTGTATGCGGTGGTCGTCGCATCCGTCGCGCTGCGGTCGGTCCGCGAGCTGTTCGACGCCGACCGCGTTCGCGCGCTGGATCGCATCGCGTTCAACGGATACGTCCACGGCGTCGATCGCGTCACCGAAGAGGCCGTTCGTCCGTACCTGGTCTCGTTCGAGACCACGCGCGAGGAGTTCCGCCTTCTGGAGATCGGGAGAACGGATCCGATCGTGTCGATGCGCAACGTCGGCGCCGCGTTTTCCACAAACCCGGCCGAGCTGGCCCCCGTTCGTCAGGTCATCGGCGTCCGCGCCGTCACGGGCGCGCTGATGGCAACCTCGCCGGCGTAGTCAGTCCCCGCTCAAGTACAGCTCGCCCGCAAGGGATTGACGGCGCGCCTGCCCGATCGCGACGATCGTCCTGCTCGCGTCCTTCATTACCGTGGTACTATACGGACATGAAGCCGCAGCCACGCTCTCGGGTCACCGCGCAGGGACAGATCTCCGTCCCTGCCCAGATCAGGCGAAAGTTCGGGATAGGGCCGGGAACGGTGCTGGAGTGGGACGACGAAGGAGACCAGATCGTCGTCCGGCGTGCCGGCCGGTTCAGTTCGGAACAGATCCACGATGCAGTCTTCGTCGGGGGGGAACCGGAGCGGAGGACCCTAGCGGAGATGAAGAAGGGGATCCGGCAGCACGCGAAGGCGCGGCATGCGCGCGGTTGACACGAATGTTCTCATCCGGCTGATCACCCGCGATGATCGGAAGCCGGTCTCAGCGGCCGAAACCTTCGTTGCCGAGGGTGCGTGGATCTCGCACGTCGTCCTCGCTGAGACCGCGTGGGTGCTCGACAGCGTGTACGGCCTCGGGCCGGGCGCGATCGCGACAGCCATCGAGATGCTCCTCGATCACCGAGATCTGACCTTGCAGGATCCCGGGGTGGTTGCGGCGGCGCTGCGAGGATACCGTGGGAAACCGAAGGTAGGCTTCTCCGATCACCTTGTGCTGGAGAGCGCCCGGCAGGTCGGCCATCTGCCCGTGGGTACCTTCGACCGCGAACTGGGTCGACTGGACGGAGCGCAGCGGCTGTGAGGGAGACCATGTCTGAACCGAGCATGTCAGTTGAAGGGGCGGTCCCGCGCCGCGCCGAAGAGCGAGCCGGGGTCTAGAAGCGCGCAGGTTACCTACGTCCAGTCCACTCGGATGGGGCGGCTGACGTTCCAGGCGTGGTCGCCGTCTTGCGTTGGGAAGGCGACGCGCATCACCAAGTAGCCGGGACCGCCGGTCTTGCGATAGCCGAACCGGTAGCGACCTTCGGCGTCCAGGTGGGTCCAGCCCCCGTCTGCCCAGCGGCCACTGGACCCCTGAAGGACCTGGAGTCCGACCGATGCTCCGGGGTGGGCGGGAAGAATGCGGCCGGCCAGCGCCGCCGGCATTCCCGAACGGATCGATGTTTCATCTGCGTTCAAGATGATCCCGGGACGAACGGCCGCGTGCGCGACCGGGCTCTGGGCTCCGCGACCGCAGGATGTGTTGCCCTGCCAAGTGGCGACGTAGTCGGCCGATGCGGCCGGCCGGTCGAAGAGCGCGTAGCGCCCGTGCGCGTCGGTGGTGCGCCACGCCGAGGTCTGGAAGTCGGTCGGATCCGCGCTCAGCCTGCTGACGATGACGACTTCGTTCGGGACCCGTTGCCCGCTACAGGACAGCACGCCACCGATCCGGAAGGACGTTCCGTAGACACCGGTTGAGGGCGAAGCGGCCAGCGTGAGCGTGCCCTGCGCGCAGGGGTTTGGTGTCGGTGACGCAGAGGGAGTCGGAGAGTCGCCCGCGGCCGCCGGGGATGTCGCGGGCGTTTCGGTCGAGCTTGGGGTGGGTGAGGAGTCAAGAAGCGGCGGCACTGCGGGAAGCGGTTCGACGGTCAGCGTCGGCCCCATGGGGATCGTGACCGTGGCGATTGGTGAAGGAGATGGCGTAGCCGATGTCGATTCGGTGGGGGTCGGCGACGTCGACGGCGAGACCGAGGGGGACGGTGAACCCGAAGGCGACGGCACCGGCGAGGATGCGGACGGTGATGGTGACGGGGAAGCAGATGAAGCCGTCGGGGATGGCGATGGCGTCGGTGAGGATGTGGAGCCGCCGGACGGCGAGCCGGACGGGCACGGATCGTCGTCGACGATGCGTGCCCTGGCCGTCTGGGTGATCAAGCCCACGCCTGCGGCAAAGACGGTCAGCAGCGCCGTGAATGCCACGGCCCTGCCGGCCGAGCGTCGGAAGCTTTGAACGTTCACGCGGGCTCCTGTCGAAGGGTTGTCCGTTACCCACCCGACACGCCCGCCCGGGGTACCTTGCAGGCTCCCCCCGCCGAACCGGAAGACTTACAGCCCGGTTGCGAAGCAGGTTTCCGAGCCGGATTTCGAGGCAGTCGAGATGGAGGAGCCGCGGCGCCGGGCGGAGAATTCGCGGCACTCGCTCATCGTGGCGACGGTGGCGTTGTGGGCCTGCAAGCGCTCGATCCATTCAACGCGAAGCCGTCCGATGCGCGGCACGATCAAGCGGAGCATCTTGATGCCCGACACGGCCGCGACCTTTCCGGTATCGGGACTGCGATACGCGGTCGCTTCCTGCACCGCGATCCCGGCGTCCACGCGCGCCTGAGCGACTCGGGGAAGCCCGGCGGTTTGCTCGGGTGTGAGGATGGGGCCGCGGCCCACTTCCAGAACGCAGGATTGCTCGATGAACTCATCCGTTGATCGGGGGCGCAGGGTGATGCGGCTCGTGAAGGCGACCGGAGTCGATCCGATGTTGCGCGACCACGCGCGATGCGTCGTCCGGTCGGCGTACGTGCCGTTCTCTTTCAACAGATGCGAGTGGATCTGGCAGATCATTCGAGCCGGAATCGAGCCGTTCAGGGTCGCCGCGTTCGCAGCGGCAGCCGGGAACCCAACCATCACCAAGGTCAGCGCGGTGACGAACAGCAAGGCACGACGACGCATCGGTATCCCCCATTTTCTCTGAATGTGCTTTCTGCCCCATGAGTGGCGATACGGGACCCCGATCAACCGCTGATGCCGATCTTCGGATAGACCATGTGGATGCGGCCGATGCGATCCGATCGTTTGGGACTGGTCCGGGGAATCGCGCTCCGGACGGTGCTGCTGCTGGGCGTGCTTTTTGCGGGATCCCGGCTGGTGGCGCCGGTCGTGCTGGCGATCCCATCGGGCGAGCTGCAGATTCGGGTCGTCCCGCGGCTCCCCGGCGGGCGGCTGATCGTTCCCCTGGGTCCGCTGGGCAAGATCTCGTGGCGTGTCGATCGCGCCCCCTTGGATATCGAGGCCAATCTGCTGATCGACGCCAAAGCCACCGCGCTGCCCGACGCCGACGACATCGACCTGGGCCGGCTCCGCAGCGAATTTCTACGAACGAAGCTGCTGTGGGTGCTGCTGTTCGGGATGGCGGCGGGGCTTCTGGCCGTCCAGGGAACCGGGGTCCGCCGCGCCGTCGCCGCCGCCGGCGGCGCCGCCGCAGCCCTAGGCGTGGTCACCTTTCTTGCTGCGCTGACGGTGCTGACCTTCGATGAGAACCGGCTGGCGGATCCGCGTTATCAAGGTCCCGTCCGCGACGTGCCTCGCATTGTGCAGCTCATCAAAGAGATCCGTCGCGATTTTCCCGGCGCGAAACGCAACATCGCCGAAGCCGTCGAAGGGCTGGCCAGGTTGCGGCGGGAGCTGCTGGCCGGCGAGCCCCGCAGCGATGAGCCGACGATCAGGCTGCTCTTGGTATCGGACCTTCACAACAACCCGGTCGGGTTGCTGATCGCCGAGCGCCTGGTGAAGGAGTTCGCCGTGGCCGGGGTGCTTGACGCCGGCGATTTCAGCGAGCGGGGCACCGCCATCGAAGGCGAGCTGTTCGCGCGCTTCGGCAGCCTGGGGGTCCCCTACGTAATCGCACCCGGCAATCACGAAGACGATGCGGCGCTTCAGCGTGTTTCGCAGATCCCAAACGTGACGGTTCTGGGTGAACAGAAGACGGCGACGGTCGAAGGGCTGACGATCGCCGGCGCCGAAGATCCCAACGCGCGCGTTATCGATGCCGATCCCCGAAACGATCGCGCCGACCGGCTGGTCCCGGAATTGTGCGAATCGCTTCGATCCCGCGCGGCCGGCGCTTCGATCGTGCTGGTCCATGATCCCCGGATCGGGGAGTGCGCGGCGGCCGACGCCGAAGCAGCGGTGCGAAGCCTGGTTTTCGCGTGGGGGCATCTGCATAAACCGGTGTTCCAAGAACGCGGGTCCGTCGTGTCGGTATCGCCCGGAACCAGCGGCGCGGCCGGCATCAAGACGTCGAAGGATCGTCCCTACGGCTTCGCGCTGCTGGAGTTCGATCGAGCCACGAAGCTGCCCCTGTCGGTTTGCCTGTTCGCTTTCGACCGGCCGCAAGAGCTGGGCGATGCGTCGTGCCACGTGCTGCCTCGCGCGGCCGCGTAAGCCGGTCGCCGGAAAACGTCGAGCCCGGCGTTGCCGCCGGGCTCGTGGCTGAAAAGGGAAGGTGGCTAGACCTGCGCGTCGATCACGGTGTAGCTTTGCGCGCTGGTCGGGCCGTTCGTAACGGTAACCGCACCGACCAAGGATGAGGTGACCGTCCCGGAGCTGTAACCCTCCCGCGGGACCAGGGACTGCACGACGGCTCGCGGTGGAACAGACGGAACGATTGCGCCGCTGATTTTGGGCACGATGGTCGTGACGTTGGTTCCCAGGAAATCGAGCGAAAAGGCGATCGTCCCCGACTGGCCCTGTGCCGTTCCTGACATCTTGCCGGTCAGCGCCAGCGGGTCCAGGTCCAGGGTGAAGTTCTGCGCCTGTGCCTGTCCGGAGTGGTATCCCAGCATCGTGCCCATGCTGATGAAGGCGCCCGCGGCGACCACGTTGCCGGTGACGACGTCCACGTACGCGCTGGCCATGATGAACACGGAGTTCGGCCCGGCATTCC
>JBKKBA010000054.1:0-2743 GCA_046714275.1 Actinomycetota bacterium | reverse complement strand
GGCTTGGGCCATGTCGGCTTCCCGCACGATCCGGAATGGTCGCTTGACCAGGAATGTATAGGGGTCGGAGTTCCCGCAGACGGCTATGCGAATTCCCTCTTCTACGCCGCCATCCCAGCGAAGAGTCATCGACGCGCGAGGTCGCTCCGCAGGAATGAAGTAATGACGCAGCCCCGCCAGGACGAACAGACCCTCTCCCAGCCGCTTCTTGGCTTTGGGCCGGGCCTCGACGCTGCGGACGACTTGCGCGTCGAAGCCCGCCCCCGCGCAGAATGCGAAGGCCCGGCCGTTCACGCGACCAAGATTCACGCTTCGGGGCTCGGAACCGTTTCGAAGTCGAGCCAGAAGCACGGACGTCGCTTCGATAGGGTCCTTCGGATAGCCGAGCGTGCGGGCCAGCACGTTCGTCCCGCCGCCGGGGATCGTCGCAAGTGGGACCCCAGTCCCCGCCAAGCCGTTGACGGCTTCATTCATCGTGCCGTCGCCGCCGAGCACTGCGACCAGGTCGAACGATTCGCGGGCTCCCTCGGCCGCCAAATCGGTGGCGTGTCCCCGTTCCAGGGTCTCTGCCAGCTCGACGTGCAGCTCGCTGGCCAGTGCACGGGCGATGACGTCGCGGACACCGGGGGTGGTCGTCGTCGCGGTCGGGTTCCAGATCAGCAGCGCACGCTTCATCCGATCAGCTTGCCCACGGCTTCCTCCACCTCGCCGGGCTCGGCGTGCCGGCCCGTCTTCTTCTTCGAGTACACCAGGACGCCGTCGATCGTGACCTCGAACACGCCCCCTTTCGAGGGCAGGATCTGAAGGGCTTCAATTGCGTGCTCGTGATCCCGGAGCAGATTGGCCGCCAGACCGACGGCACGATCTACGTAGCCTCAGGTGGCGCAGTATTCGATGCGGACGTTCATGGTCTCCTCCGGTGCAGGTCGGCAGGGGTGACAGGCAAGCGGCCCCGGCGATAGTGGGCCAGCATCGCCGAATGGGTCAAAGATATCCGAACACCCCGATGGGGGATCGCCTTCGGCGGCATTCCGGCCTACTCTGTGAGCATGGGCCGCCAGGTCGATGTGCTGGAACCGGCCCCCCCGCGCGATGCCGGCGGCGACGGCGGTCACGGCGGATGGGTCTGGCTGATGACGGCCGGCAACGTCTTCGAAGCCGAGTTGCTTCGTGGGCTCCTGGAGACCGCCGGCGTTCCCGTCGCGCTGGATTCCTTTGATCGCAGCCCGTCCGCCTGGATGTATCCCGCCGGCAATGTGAATCGCCCCGTTCAGGTGCTCGTCCCTGCGGGCTTGCTGGAGGCCGCTCGATTGGAGCTGATGGAGTCGAGTCTGGTGGGCGCGGGACGGATGGAGTCTCCGCCAGCCGAGGAACCCGCGGATGCGCGATTGCTTCGGGAACGGATGCGTCCCGCATGGCTGACGGTCGCTTTGCTCACTTCGCTTGCCTGCGGCTGGCTGGTCGTTGTGGAAATTTTAGGTTTTGCTCCGTGTTCTGCCCGGATCTTCTGCATAGAATCTCACCCGGACGCACCCGGGCAATGCGGCCGCGCCGGTGTCCCGGCGCAGGGTCGGCCGGCGTGCACGACGAATCCGTAATGGCTGCGCAGAGGAGGAGAAGCGTGCGAAGACTTGCCGTCGTGACGACGCTTGCCTTCGTGTGCGCGCTGGCGCCGGCCCACGCCGTCCAAACCCAGAATGGAACGGTTGCGGTCGCGACGTTCGGCTCGCCGGGGCCCGCGCGCCTGGCCTACGCGAATGAAGCGCTGCCCAATGGAGTGCTGGGCTGGGTGCTCCGGGTCGGCTCGCACACCACTCGGTTCACGCTGGCGCTAACGGCGGCACCGACCGGGCTTGAGGATTTCGACATCTTTTTCTACGCGTCGCTTGCCGACGTGGCCGTTGAACCGCTGGGCACGTTTGCGAACGACGGTAACGAGTCCGGCGCCATTCCCTTAGGTGCCGATTGGGCCGTCGTCACACTGGCCGCCGGCGCACAAGGAAGCTTCCGCTACTCGGCGACCTGATTGGGCCGCTGCTTGCGAGGTTCTGCGCGTCGGCGCTGCTAGTCTGACTCCGTGCGGGCCCGCATCGCGCTAGCCGCGGCCGGGGCCGGGTGCGCCCTTCTTCTTCCGAACGCCGCATCTGCCGGTCCGGCCGTTTCCGTCGCGCCATCGCAACTGTCTTTTGGGGCGCAGTGCATCGGCGCGCCCTCGAATGAGTTGGAGGCGACCGTCACCAACAGCGGAGACGCGGCCCTGCAGATCTCCTCGATCGTCATGGCGGGTGCGCACGCGGCCGACTTCACCTTGTCGGGCGCGCAGGCACGTACGTTGGCGCCAGGAGAGGCGATGAAGTTCCGCATCACCTTCACTCCCTTGTCCACCGGGGATCGCAACGGGTTGGTCCGCATTACGTCCAACGCGCCGTCCAGCCCGCACGAGATCCCCGCTATCGGGAGCGGTGCGACGCGCACGCTTGAGGTCACGCCGGACCGGCTGGTGTTCGGGGATCGCCGGACCGGATCTTCGTCGGACGCCCTGGTGCTGTCGCTGGCCAGCGTCGGGAGCGCGCCGGTCACGATCTCCGGCGTGACGATCGGCGGCGAGCATCGGGGTGACTTCTCAGTGCGCGGCCCGGCGCAGCGAACGCTGCGGCCCGGCGAAGATGGCGTCGTATCGGTGTCGTTCCGCCCGCGGGCCGTCGGCGATCGTCGTGGCTCGGTCACCATCGAAAGCGATGCG
>JBKKBA010000053.1:0-3057 GCA_046714275.1 Actinomycetota bacterium | reverse complement strand
CGGAAGTGGAGCTTCTGCGCGCCGAGCAGGAGCAGAAGGTCGCTACCGATGTTTGAGGCCGGCCGACGAGGCAAGCGATGAGACTCTGGAGCGTCTTTGTTACCGGCCTGGTTGCCGGTGGAGCATCTTGTGCCGCCGTCCAGGGGGGATTGCTGGCGGGACTCATAGCGCGACGGCAGCCTGCCGTCGAAACAGTTCCGGCTGCAGGATCCCAGGGGCAATCTGGGAGTCGCTCACGACCGAAGAAGCGCAACACTCCGAAGTACGAGCCTGCGAACTGGAGGCTGGACCTGCTCCCCGTGACCGGTTTCCTTGCTGGGAAGCTGGTCTCGCACACGCTCCTTGGCGTGCTCCTTGGGCTCGTAGGCAGCACGGTGCAGTTGAGCTTCCGGCTTCGAGGCATGGCACAGATCATCGCGGGCGTCATCATGATCATGCTTGCCGCAGATCTCCTTGGATTCAGAGGCTTCCGACGGATTCTACCCAGACCCCCTGCTCGCTTCGCGCGCCTGGTGCGTCAAAATGCAAAATCTCGAGCGGTCGCAGCGCCTGCGATCCTTGGGTTCGCAACTGTGCTGATCCCCTGTGGAGTCACCCTCAGCATTGCGTTCCTGGCCATGACGGCGGGAAATCCGCTGGAAGGCGGGGCGATCATGGCGGCCTTTGTCCTTGGAACCTCTCCTTTGTTTGCGGCTCTTGGCTATGCGGCCCGCCGGTCGGCGACATCGCTGAAGGGTCGTCTCTCAAAGGTCGCCGCCGTTATGGTGATCGGCGCCGGCCTGATCTCGCTCAACAGCGGCCTTGTTCTGGCGGGCTCGCGCGTGACACTTTCTTCCGCGCTGACCGCGCTGCGCGGCAATTCCTCGTCGGAGACCGGCTCCTCCACCATCCCGGATGCGCACATTGGATCCGACGGAGTCCAGGAGATTCTGATCGGGGTTCAAAACACTTCCTATTCTCCGTCCCGCATCCGCGCACAGGCTGGAATGCCCAGCCGCCTGATCCTTCGTACGAATGGAACTCGTGGGTGTACGCGCGGCTTCGTCATCCCATCTGCCAACTTTCAGAAGGTTCTACCCGAAACCGGCGACACGCCGATCGATCTGGGAGTGTTGAAGGCAGGAACGATCCACTACACATGCTCAATGGGAATGTACCGCGGCTCGATTGACGTGGTCTGAGGGCTAACCTTGATGACGGTAATCTTCACGATCTCAGGTATGCACTGCACAAGTTGCGGCATGCTGATCGATGACGCCGTCGAGGAAGTCAGCGGCGTTCGGCGCTCACAAACCAACTTCGGCCGGGCGCAGACGACGGTCGAGTTCGACCCTTTCGGCGTCGATCCTGCGACCATTGTCGCCGCGATCGAGGCTGCCGGATACAAGGTCGAATCTCAGACACCGGCAGCCGGCAGAGAAGGCGGCCTCAACGACTCAGGAGGGACCAGTGCCCTGGAAAGCTAAGACATGGTGGAAACGTGTGGCGCCCGTCATTGTCCTCGCCGTGCTGGCCACGGCTTGTGATCACGCGGCTTCGGCTGGGCCACAGCAACGCCGGCCGGTTCCTGAAACGCCGAGCGCCGGCGTCACGGTGCCGCCCGCCACGACATCGCCGGCTCCGAAGGTTTCATCGGCACCAAAGCCGGGCACCGCGACCGGGAGTCCGGTGCGCGTCCCCCGTCCTCGCCTGGGGAAGATCACGCTGGATCCTGCGGCTTTTTCCGGGCAGCTCATCGAAGTGTCGATTGCAACGCAGCGCCTGACCATGTGGGAGAACGGAAAACAGATCCGGAACTTCTTGATCTCGACGGGACGGGCCGGGTTCGCTACCCCGATCGGACGCTTCGCCGTGCGCGCGAAGTACAAGAAGGCCTGGTCAAGGAAATGGAAAGTCTGGATGCCCTACACGCTCAACTTCTATCAGAACTACAATCTGCATGAGCTTCCCCACGCCCGCGGCTCCCGAAAGCGCATCGGCGGTGACGAGCTGGGCCGTCCCGCAAGTCATGGGTGCATTCGCATCGGACTCGACGACGCACCCCGCCTGTACGCATGGGCGAACGTCGGCACACCTGTCTGGATTCACTAACCAGCGAACAGAAAGGAGCGGGCCGGGCCTCCGCTCAGGATGAGGGAGCTGGCGAAGACCCGGCCGCTTAAGCCCTGCGCGCTTGGACCCCCCCGCACGCGCAGGCCAGAGGCTGCTATCGGTACCAGTGAAGCGCGTCCACCGTGTTTTGCGCACGCGCGTCGGCGTCGTCGTAGGCGTCGTGCGCGGGCGCGGGATGCTGATCGCCGTCCTGGCAGAGCGACGGCAGGCCGCTCATCACCGCGGAAGCGCGGTAGTTCCATTGCTGGGAGTCCGTGACCCGACCGGCTGCGCAGTCTCCCGACTCGTGGGCCGTTGCCGCGGCCCCGCTCATGAGCGCCACGGCGCCGACCAGGCTGAGCATCGCTGCCATCTTCTTCGCCTTCATCGTCGCCTCCCCGGCTGGTCGCGCGGCGCGGTCGCCGTCGTCGAGCCAAAGGTACGACCGCGCCCACGCGCCCGACGTTGCGCCGGCCCACGCCGGCTACGTGACCGGCGTCACACTTCTGGGGCGTTCGGGCCGTCCTGCGGTAGGCTCGCCGTACGCGCCGGAGCCGGCCCGTGAACGACGACGAGGTGATCGCGTGGAGTGGCCGCTTTTCGAACGCTTACCCGCCGAGGACGTCCGGCGCGTCATCGCCGCTTCCCGCCGAAGAACCTTCGGGCGGAACGAAGTGATCTTCCACGAGGGCGACCCGGCGGATTCGATCCTGATGATCTCCAAGGGCCGCGTTATCGTGCGGACGACGACGCCGCTGGGCCACGTCGCGGCCTTGTCGGTGCTTGCTCCGGGATCGTTCGTCGGCGAGATGGCACTGCTGGGCGGCCCGGCGGTTCGCTCCGCCACCGCGATCGCGCTCGAGCCGGTGGAGGCGCTGTCGATCAATCACGACACGTTCGCCGACCTTCGTCGCTCGCATCCTCCGGTGACCGAGGTGCTGATCCAGATCCTTGCCGAGACCGTGC
>JBKKBA010000052.1:0-4390 GCA_046714275.1 Actinomycetota bacterium | reverse complement strand
CCCATATCCTTGTAAAGAGTCTCGAACATCGGGACCACGAACAGGAGCATCGCAGAGACGATCAAGAGCACCAGAACGAACACGACAACCGGATACGTCATCGCGCTCTTGATCTTCTGCTTCAGCGCGACCTCCTTCTCCAGGTTGTCGGCCAGCCTGAGCAGCACTTCGTCCAGCACGCCACCGATCTCGCCGGCACGGATCATGGCGATGTACAGGCGGACGAAGATCTTCGGGTGCTTCCCCATGGCCGCGGAAAGGGATGTGCCTTTCTCGACGTCATTCCGGATGTCGCCGATGGCTGCGGCCAGAACCTTGTTCTCCGTCTGCTCGGCCAGAATGTTCAGGGCCCGAAGAAGTGACAAGCCCGAGTTGATCATCGTGGCGAACTGCCGCGAAAACACCGCCAGATCTCGGCCCTTGACCCCGCTCTTCCAGGGCATCCGGATCTCTTTCTTGCCGGCCTTGGCTTTCTGCTCCGCGATCTGCAGCGGCGCATAGCCCATCTGACGAAGCTTGGAGGCCACGGCAGCCTGGCTGTCGGCCTCGAGCTGACCCGAGACGACCTTTCCCTGCTTGTCGCGAACCTTGTAAGCGTAAGTGGCAGCCGGCACGTCGTTCTCCTATCCGCGTCCGCAGAGTTTGTTGAAGTCTTCGGCGTTGTGACAGCGTTCGAGAGCCAGTTGATACGTGATCCGTCCGGCGCGCAGCAGCTCGGCCAAAGATTGGTCCATGGCTTGCATGCCGAACTTCGCACCGGCTTGCATCGCCGAGTAGATCTGGTGGCTCTTTCCTTCGCGAATCAAGTTTCGAATGGCCGGGGTTGCGATCAGAATCTCGCAGGCCACCGCACGCCCGGCGCCGTCGGCGGTCGGCAGCAACTGCTGGGTCACGATGGCTTGCAAGGACGCGGCGAGCTGAACGCGCACCTGCTGCTGCTGGTGCGGCGGGAACACGTCGATCACGCGGTCGATCGTCTGGGGTGCATCCTGGGTGTGCAGCGTCGCAAAGACCAGGTGGCCGGTTTCCGCGGCCGTCAGCGCCGTCTGGATCGTCTCCAGGTCCCGCATCTCGCCGACCAGAATCACGTCGGGGTCTTGGCGCAGGACGTGGCGCAGGGCGTTCGCGAACGACTTGGTGTCGGTCCCGATCTCGCGCTGGTTGATCAGGGAAGACTTGTGATGGTGCAGGTACTCGATCGGATCCTCGATGGTCATGATGTGCTCGTTGCGTTCGGTGTTGACGATGTCGATCATCGAGGCCAGGGTCGTCGACTTGCCGTGGCCGGTGGGACCGGTGACCAGAACCAGGCCGCGGGGCAGCCGCGCCAGCTCGGCGACCCTCTTCGGCAGGCCCAGCTCTTGGGTCGTGCGAATCCTGGTCGGGATCAGCCGGAACGCGCAGCCGATGGCGTCGCGCTGGAAGTAGACGTTCACACGGAATCGAGCCCGTCCCGGCAACGTGTAGGCCAGGTCCAGCTCCAGATCAACCTCTAGCTTCTCGCGCTGACGCTGGGTAAGGATTGAATAGATCAGGCGCCGAATCTCGACGGGATGGAGCAGGGGATAGTCGGTGAAAGCCAAAAGTCGCCCGCTGACGCGAATCGTCGGGGGAACGCCGGAAGTCAGGTGCAGATCCGAGGCCCCTTCGTTCAGCGTCCGCTCCAGCAGATCGTGCATCTGAATCTCTTTGACCTCGGCAACCGGCTGCTGGACGGGCGTCGTTTCGCGGAGGAACTCCTCTTCCAGTGTGGGCGCGGACGGCGACTCCCCGTTGGCGGCCGCATCCAGCGAGCTGAGAATGAAGCGACGCACGGCCAGGGCCGGTTTCACCTCATACCCGGTCATCGCGGCGACCTCGCGGACGGCAGCGATGTTGGTCGGCTCTGCCATGGCCAGCATCAGCGTCGACCCGTTCAGCGCGACGGGAATCACGCAGTGCTTGCGGGCAAGATCGCCCGGCACCAGCGAGACAATGTCGGCGCTTGGGCGCCGCGCGGCCAGATCAATGAACGGAACGCCGATCTGACGGGCGACGGCCTCCACCAGGGTGCCCTCGTCCACCAGCCCCATTTCCAGCAGGATCTTGCCCAGGAATTGGCCGGTGTCCTTCTGTCGCTCCAGCGCGGTCCCCAACTGGTCGCGGGTGATCACACGCTCATCGACAAGCACTTCGCCCAGCGGTTTCGGTGCAGGCACGGTTTTCCCTTCGGTGATCCGATGACTGTGGTTCCGTTACGAATCTCGGCGCGCGAGTTCCCCGCCTTAACGGGTGATGTGGAAATTGGGCCATTCGGGCCGGGTCGGGTGTAGTCGGGCAAGCCCGGGCTGGTTCCCCAACGAGTCTGAAATGTCTTAGATGATGACGCGGAGGAGCTCTTCGATGCTGGTCTTGCCGGCCAGAACCTTCTCGACCCCGTCTTGGCGGAGCATTCGCATGCCTTGCTCGCGAGCGACGTGGGCGATTTCCTCGCTGCCCTTGCGCTCCGCGGTCAGTCGCTCGATCTCTTCGCTCATCAGCATGACCTCGTGGACGGCCATCCGGCCCCGATAGCCGGTCTTTCCGCATGCCTGGCAGCCCACGGCGCGGAATACCGTCACCTCGGTGATGTAGTCGGGAACCGTCATCCTGGACTCGGCGAACATCTCGGGCGTCGGTTCGTACGGTTCCTTGCATTTGCTGCAAAGGCGGCGAATCAGCCGCTGGGCCAGGACACAGTCGATCGCCGACGACACCAAGAACGGCTCGATTCCCATCTCCATGAGACGGCCGATCGCCGACGGTGCGTCGTTGGTGTGCAGGGTGGACAAGACTAAGTGGCCCGTCAGGGATGCCTCGATCGCGATCTGCGCCGTCTCTCGGTCACGAATCTCACCGATCAAGACGACGTCGGGGTCGGAGCGCAAGATCGAGCGCAGCGCACTGGCAAACGTCAGACCCGCCTTGGGGTTGACCTGGACCTGATTGATTCCCGGAAGCCGGTATTCCACGGGATCTTCGACCGTGATGGTGTTCCGATCTGGTGTATTGAGAATATTGAGAGTCGCGTACAGCGTCGTGGATTTGCCCGAGCCCGTCGGTCCCGTGACCAGGATAATTCCGTAGGGCTTTTTGTAGGACGACTCGAAACGAGTGAAGTTATGCGAAGAGAATCCCAGATCGGTGAGTTTCAGCAGAACGCTGGACTTGTCCAGGATTCGCATGACGACTTTCTCGCCAAACACCGTCGGAAGGGTGGCAACGCGCAAATCGATCGCTTTCCCGCCGACCACCAGACCTACGCGGCCGTCCTGGGGAATACGCCGCTCGGCAATGTTGATGTCGCTCATGATCTTGAGCCGCGAGATCACGCCCGACTGGATCGACTTGGGCGACCGCATGACCTCGTGAAGGACGCCGTCGATGCGGTATCGGATCCGGACGTCTCGCTCCCCCGGCTCGACATGGATATCGGAGGCGCGGTCGTTCACGGCCTGCGTGATCAGCAGGTTAACCAGCTTGACGATTGGAGCGTCTTCAACGACCTCCCTGATCTTGGAGAGATCTTCATCGCCGCCGGATTCGTCGGCGGCGGCCGCGGCCATATCCTCGACGGCGGTGTCCATACGATTGAACCGGCCAATCGCCGCCATGATGTCGGTCCGGGTGGCAATCACCGGCTTGACGTCCATCCTGGTGATCGTGCGGATGTCGTCTAGGGCAAAAACGTTGGTCGGATCGCTCATGGCGACGACCAACCGCTTGTCTTCGAATGCGATCGGCAAGGCTCCGTAGCGTTTCGCCACATTCTCGGCAACCATCGAAACAGCGGACGAATCGATCTGGAAGTCGGACAGGTCCACGAACGGCATGCCGATGTGCTTCGCCAGGATCGACACCAAGGTCGATTCGGGCAGCATTCCCCGCTCGATCAGGACCCGGGAAAGCGACGTGCGCGAGCGGGCCTGCTCGGCAACGGCCTCTTCCAGTTGCTCAGCGCTGACCAGCCCCTCATCGAGGAGGAGCTCCGGGAGTTGCTTCACGCGTCGTACCGCCACGGTTTGGTCTGGGTGCCTGGGGACCTTCACAAGTATCGGGAGCGCCGTGTCCCGACTATACCCCCGCCATCCCCCCGTGACGGCCGACGGCGGCTACCAGAGCGGCCGACATTGCCACCTCCGGAGCTGGGGTCCCAGTCCACAGCTCGAACGCCAGCACCGCTTGGTGCAGCAGCATCCCCAGGCCGTTGTGAGCCTCCGCGCCTGCCGCGCGCGCCGCGAGCATGAGAGGTGTGACCGGCGGGACATAGATCAGGTCCACGACCGCAGCCCCGGACCGAACCGCCATAGTGCCGAGCGGGGAGCCGGTGCCGTCGGCGCCGATCGGCGTCGCGTTGACGATCAGGTCGCAG
>JBKKBA010000051.1:0-3999 GCA_046714275.1 Actinomycetota bacterium | reverse complement strand
GCCAACTGCCGACCCGGGTCAGCTTGCCGGCATGAACGGACGTGGTGGATAGGCGATCGTTGGGGCGGAGCCGCCGAGCGTTCCGTCGGCGATCGGCAGGACGATGTGGCTTGCCGTTGCTTCGTCGCCTGCGTGGATCGTGATCTGCGGCATGTCTTGCGCGCGCCCGTTCCTGTGCCACCGGATGCCGACGCCCGTGTGTTCGCCGCGGCTCACGACGATCGCGATGCGGTGCCCGGTCGGAACACGCATCGCCAGGTCCGTCAGATCGATGCGGACGTGCGTCGGGTCGTGCGTCGGGAAGTCGCGCCCGACGTACGGCGAGTCGTGGAAGCGGAGGTCGGCGGTTCCCATCGAGATCATCCTGAGTCTGCGGCTGCCGACCTTGGAGCAATCGAAGCCGGGAGGAACGGTGACCATCGTCACGTCTACGATGCCGCCGGGCATGTCGCTTGAGAGGTTCAGGTACATGTACGGGTTGCCGACGATCGCGACGTCATCGTCGAGCGGCGCCGTCTCATAGACGACACGGCGGAGCCGGTCGCCGCAGTACAGCGAGCCGTCAAGACCGTCGATCCGACTGTCGGGGCCGGCGATGGGCGCGTCGCGGAAGGTGGCCGAATCTCCTCCGGGGGAGGGCTTGAGCGACGACGACGCGAGATAGAGGACCTCTTCGGGGTTCGACCAGCCGTGGCTGCTCGACACCCAGTCGGCGAGGGGACCGCCTGGGCCTGCCGCGCTCGAGTCCATGACGTCGATCCGGCCGGGCGTGCCGATCCCCTTCAGCCAGTAGCCGAGCCAGCGGATCAAGATCGATCGCCACTCGGGCTCGGACCACGCCGCGTTCAGGGGTTCGTAGTCTCTGCCGTCCGGGCTGGTAGCAGCACCCTCATAGAAGTTGGACGGGAACATATGTCCCCACCACCCTCGGATGAAGCGCTTCGGCACCTGCGGCAGCAGGTCCCAGAGCATGCTGTCCTGGTACCCGTGGACGAGCCCGTCGGAGAAGCCATGGGTACTCAGCACCGCGGCTTCGACATCGTCCATGCGAGAAAGGAGACTGCGCTCTTCGTAGTAGGCCCGGTCACGTATCTCGGTGCCGTATTCGAGGGCCGTCCTCGTAGAGAACGAAGCGATCGACTCCGGGCACGCTCGGCCGATCCAGTCGTACGACCCCGACGCTGCGCCGTTGCCGAGCGACCACTGTGCGAAATACGCGTCGAGACCTACGCCCGGGATCGCGGAGAGTGCTCCCTGGGGTGTGTGGAATCCCTGGTACAGGTCCACCAGTTCGCCGAACGTGACGATGGTCTTCAGCGCGGTTGGAGCTTGAACCGCCGCCTGCCACGTCGTCCAGGACATGTAGGAGATGCCACCCATGCCGACGCGCTCGTTCGACCAGTGCTGCGCCGCCAGCCAATCGACCAGGGCCTTCTGGTCGCGCTGTTCGTTGGTGCCGCCGAACCCGAAGCAGCCGCCGGAGCCGCCGGTACCGCGAACGGTGAACGTCGCGACGACGTACCCCTGCTTGACCAGATCGACCGGCGGTAGCCCGAGCGAGTTGTTGATATGGTCGGTTCCTTCGAAACACGCCGGGTTCGGAGGCTGATCGTCCCAATAGTCAGGCGTCGGGCACGTCTCGCCCACGACGGTTATGGGATCCCGGCCGGCGGGATCACGGAAGCATTGCCACCTGGCGTTGTGCCCCTCGACGTTGCAGCGGCCGTTGTAGGGCGTCGAGATCAAGATCGCCGGCGCGCGCACGCCTTCCGGCAAGTTGGGGAATCCGAGCGTGCCGTCAAGCTCGATCTGCGCGCCATCGGGATCAGACCAGTCGAGCGGTACTGTCACGCGGACCGGTTCGACTCGGTCGAGCTCGAACGGCCCATCCAGCCCTTCGGGCCATTCGCCGCCGCACGGATGCGGCTCCGGCGGGCATGCGGCCTGCGATACGGTCGGCTGCGCGCCGAATCCCAAGGCCATGACCACGAGTAGCAGAATCATGCGTTTCATCGTCGTCTCCTTCACTTCACGAATTTTCCGGCATGAACGGACGTGGTGGATATGCGATTGTTGGGGCAGAGCCGCCGAGCGTTCCTTCGGCGATCGGCAGGACGACGTGGCTTGCCGTTGCGTCGTCGCCGGCGTGGATCGTGATCTGCGGCATGTCCTGCGCGCGCCCGAGCTTCGCCGCTCGCCCGCCGGTGCGGGCATGCTCGCCGCGACTGACGACGACCGCGATGCGGTGTCCGGCCGGCACGCGTCTCGCCACATCGGTGAGGTCGATGCGGACGTGCGTCGGTGTGTACGTCGGGAAGTCGTGTCCAACGTAGGGCGAATCATGGTGGCGGAGGTCGGCCTGTCCCATGCTGATCATCCGAATCCGGCGGCCACCCACGTTCTTGCAGTCGAACCCGGGAGGTATGGGGATCACCGTCACGTCGACGATGCCGCCAGGCATGTCGCTCGACAGATTCAGGTAGACGTACGGGTTGCCAACGATTGCAACGTCATCGGCCAGCGGTGGGGTCTCGTAGACGGCGCGACGGAGACGGTCTCCGCAATACAGGGAGGCGTCAGGACTGTCGGTCTGGCCGTCCGGGTCGACGATCGGCGCGTCGCGGAACGAGGCGTCTTGGCCGCCGGGCGCGGTTGTGAGCGACGAGGATGCGAGGTAGAGCACCTCTTCCGGGTTGGACCAGCCGCCGGCGCTGGATATCCAATCGCCGATCGGCGCACCCTCTCCGGAGGCGCTCGAATCCATGACGCCGATCCGGCCGGGCGTTCCAACGCCTTTGAGCCAGTAGCCGAGCCAGCGGAACAGGGTCGAGCGCCACTCCGGCTCCGACCACGAAGGGTTGAGCGGGTCGAAGTCTTTACCCGAACTGTGGTGGCTCGCCGCGCCTTCGTAGTAGTTGGAAGGCCACTCATGCCCCCACCACCCGCGAATGAAGCGCTTCGGCACCTGAGAGAGCAGGTCCCAGAGCATGCTGTCCTGATAGATGTGCGCGGCACGGTCGAGGAAGCCATGCGTGCTCAGCACCGCGGCGCGGACGTCGCGCATCCGTCCGATAAGGCTCCGCTCCTCGTAGTAGCCGGGGTCGCGGAGCTCGGTCGCGGATTCCGAGGCCGTGCGCGTAGCGTGGGTCTCGATCTCGTCGGGACAGAGTCGACCCACCCAATCGTTCGAACCGGATGTTTCGCCGGTCCCGACCGACAACTCTGCCATGAACGCGTCGAATCCGAGCGACTGCACCCAGCTACGGGCTCCCTGCGGTGTGAAGCGCATCTGGTACCAGTCGATGAACTCCCCTGCCGTCACGATCGTCTTCAGAGCCGGAGGTTTATGCACGGCCGCTTGCCATGACGTCCAGGACATGTAGGAGAGGCCGCCCATGCCGACACGCTCGTTCGACCAGTCCTGCGTCGCGAGCCATTCGACGAGCGCCTTCTGGTCGCGCTGCTCGTTCGCGTCGCCGAGCCCGAAACAGCCTCCCGACGCACCCGTGCCGCGCACGCTGAACGTCGCGACGACGTAGCCCTGCTCCACGAGATCGACCGGCGGGACGCCGAGCGAGATGCCGAAGCTTTCGGCTGAGCGGCACAAGGGGACGGGTCGATCCGAGGGCTCATCGTCCCACCAACCGGGCGCGCCGCATGCGCGTTGCACCTGCGTGAGCGGATCTCGTCTGGCAGGATCGACGCCGCACGCGGCGTCTGGACTCAGATTAACGATGCAGTGGCCGAGATAGGGGGTCGAGATCAAGATCGACGGAGCCCGCACGCCGTCGGGAAGATCCGGGAACGCGATCACGCCGTCGAGCCACGTCTGTTCTCCGTCCGGCTCGGTCCAGTCCAGCGGCACGCTCACGCGGACCGGCTCCACGCCGTCCAACTCGAACGGCCCATCCAGCCCTTCGGGCCATTCGCCGCCGCACGGATGCGGCTCCGGCGGGCATGCGGCCTGCGATACGGTCGGCTGCGCGCCGAATCCCAAGG
>JBKKBA010000050.1:0-7394 GCA_046714275.1 Actinomycetota bacterium | reverse complement strand
GGGGGGGGGGGGGGGGGGGGGGGGGTTGGGGTGCGGACGGGGTGAAGGTTGCGAACGTCGTGAGAGCGTAAGAGGCGCGAGAGCGTGAGAGGCGCGAGAGCGTGAGAGGCGCGGTCGGAGCGCCGGGCAAGCTACAGGACGCGTGCACGTCACGAGCCGACGACCCGGCCGTGAACCGATGTGGCGCTGGCCGTTTAGTACGGGGATGCGGATGGGGATGGCGTCGGCGTTCCTGTTGGTGACGGTACGGGGGACATCGAGTATGAAGGGACCGGCGTGGGACTCGGCTCTTCGGTCGATGACGGGCTCGGCAGCGGAGTCGGTAGCGGAGTCGACGGGCTCGGCAGCGGCGGGATGCTGACCGACGCGGTGGGGTCTACGGTCGGGACTGGGTTGCGCGTCGGTATCGTGGGCGGAGCCGGGCCGGTGACGAGCACGATCCACCCGAACGCCTCGCCGATGTTCCCGGCGAGGTCCCGGGCGCGAACGTGGACGTAGTAGCGACCGGGCCAGCTCGGCAGCAGTGCGGCCCAGGTGCAGTGCTGTTGCGCAGCGTCGTCGCATTCGACGGACGCCTCGTCGGTTTGGCGATGGCTCCCCGAGTCGAACGTCACGATCACACGCGAGACTCCCGTATAGGCGTCGTCGGCGACGCCGCCCAGACGCGTGGTTCCGGTCGGCGGCGCCACGATCACCTGGTCCTCTTCGGCAGCGATCGAGGGCTCGGGAGCCTCCTCGTCGAGCACAATCGCGATCGTGAACGACCAGCCGGCGGCGATCGCGCGCGCACCCGTCGCATGTGTCTCTACCGGGTTGGGAGAGCAGTAGCACGGCGTGCTCGCCGACAGCGACGATCCGTCGCCGAACGTTCCCCGCAATCCGGAGCCCCACGTGATCACACGGTCGCCCTCGGCAACGACAACCGTGTGACTCATGCCTCCCGCGATTTGGACGACCGGTGGCAGGCCCCCAACGATGCGCGGCGTCGAGCGGCATCCACAGGGATTCGACGGCAGCGCGCCGTCGCCAAGCTGACCCGAGCCGTCCGATCCCCAAGTGGCGACGCCACCCTCGGGAAGAAGCGCCATCGAGAAGAACCCGCCCGCCGCAATCGCGGCGACATCGCGCAATCCTTCGATCCGCGCCGGCGCCTGATGGCTCGACTCAAGCGTGCCGAGCCCGAGCTGACCGGAGCCGTTCCCACCGAACGCGAAAACGCTCCCGGACGACGTGAGGACCAGGCTGTGCGCCACGCCGGCGCTGATCTGGGAGGCGTGAGGAACGATTACTCGGCGCGGCGTCCAATCGCTCCAGTCCGCCGTCGCCCGGCCAAGTTGACCGTTCAAGTTGTTGCCCCAACTCCACACGCTGCCGTCGTAGGCGAGCGCAAGCTGATGACCTTCCCCCGCCGCGATCGCGATGACGGGGGGCAGCCCCAGGACCCGCACGGGAACCAGCCGGTCGGTCGCGGCGACGCGACCCCACATCCACGCCCGACCGTCGGCTGCGATAGCGAGGCTTGTGTTGAAACCGGCCGCGATGCTCACGATGCGCGGTAGCCCGCCGACGCGAACCGGCGAGCGCCGGCATTCGCACGGCCAATCCCCGCGCGTGCCGTCGCCGACCTGGCCGTTGCGATTGAACCCCCACGACCAAACGCTCCCATCGCTCGTCAGGGCAAGCGCATGGAGCGAGCCCGCCTGAAGCTCTACGACGTCGCGCAAGCCGTTCGGCGCGCCGAGACTGGACGGTTTCGAGGTGGCGTCGACAGACGACGGAAGCGCGAGTTCGCCGTACTGGTTGTCACCCCAGCCGACGGGCACAGGTTGCGGCGGGACGACAGGCGCAGATGCGTTGCCCGGCGCGATCGCAGCCAACACCGCAGCGAGCAGCACCATACAAAGACCAACCGCCTTCCTCATGCAACCCCCTATTTCGGGACATCACGGTACCCCGTGCGCGCATCTCGCTCGCGGATGTTCAACGATCGGGGCCAGGAAACGAATCGTAGTGACGAAGGCCTCCGCTCAGCCGGCCCCGGGATGCATCGGCAAACCTCGCTCAGAACACGCGTATGCTCCCGCTCACGACGGCCCGGCTCCCGTTGCCGACCACGGCGGTGTTGTGCTCAACAACAATCGCATCCGCAGGGTCACGCTCGAGCGCATCCGCGGGGTCACGCTCGGGCTGCTCATCACGACCGAGGTCGGTCCCCCGGGCGGACCCTTGGGAGACACGGGCGCGCGCTCGATCGCCTACCTGACGCAGCCGAGCGGCGTCGCCATCGACTTCGCGGGAAAGATCTTCATCGCCGACACCGTAAATAGCCGCATCCTCGAGGCGAGTGCCGATGGAACAGTGACGAGGGTGGCCGGTGGCGGGATCGGCGACGGAGGGCCGGCCACGAATGCGTCCCTGAACTACCCACGCGGTATCGCGATCGGCCCAGGCGGAGACGTCTTCATCGCCGACTGGCTCAACTCGCGCATCAGGAAGGTGAACCCCTCGGGCACGATCATGACGGTGGCGGGAAACGCCGATCCCGGCTACTCGGGCGACGACGTGACGGCCACAAGCGCGAGCCTGCTAGGCCCAACCGACGTCGCGGTCGACGCCGCGGGAAACCTCTTCATCGCGGATTCCGGCAACAACCGTATCCGCAGGGTCGACACGTCCGGCACGATCACCACAGTCGCGGGTGACGGGGGCGCGGGGTACTCCGGTGACGGCGGTCCGGCCCCGGCCGCGAGCCTGAACCTGCCGCGTGGCATCGCGGTCGACGCCGCCGGAAACCTGTTTATCGCGGACACAGACAACCACCGGATCCGCATGGTGAGCACCGACGGAACGATGACAACCGTGGTGGGGAACGGGCTGCCCTTCTACGGAGGGATCGAGGACCCGGCTACACAGTCGAGAGTGGATCGCCCACACGCGGTTGACGTCGACGGCTCGGGCAATCTCTTCATCGCCGACACCGGCCATCACCGGATCTGCAAGCGGAGCGTCTCGGGTGCCATCACATCGCCGGCGGGAGAGCCGAACAGCGCGGGCCTCACCTACCCGAAGGGGGTCGCGGTCGACCCCGCGGGGAACATCTTCATCGCCGACACCGACAACCTGCGGATCCTAGAGATATCTGCGTGAAGCTATCCGCAGCGTCCATTCATGCCGATGCAATCGTGATTTGAGGAGGCAGACGATGACACGCGAACGGTCTTGGGCCGGATTCCGCGGGTCGCGCACGGGGGCGCAGGTATCGGGAGGAGGCAGATTGGGATCTGGGAGCCGCGGAGTGCGCGGCAGTCGAATAGTTGCTGCGGCACTACTCAGTTTCACCCTCATTTCACGATCTGCCTTGGCTTCGCCCAATGTCATCGCTACCTTTGCGGGTGGCGGCATCGGCGACGGAGTTCTCGCGACAAACGCGGCGCTCTCGGCGCCGCGCGGAGTCATCGTCGCTCCATCCGGAAACCTCTTCATCGCCGACACCGGCAACAATCGCGTGCGCAAGGTCGGCGCATCCGGCATCATCACGACGGTCGCCGGTACGGGGGATTACGGCTTCTCGGGCGACGGCGGCCCTGCGACGAGCGGAAGGCTCCGCTCCCCTGCAGCCGTCGCGATGGACGCGTCCGGGAATTTGTTCATCGCCGACTCCTCCAACGCTCGCGTGCGAAAGGTCGACCCGTCGGGAATCATCTCCACCGTCGCCGGCACCGGGATCGCCGGCTGCTCGGGCGACGGCGGCCCCGCAACGAGCGCAGGACTGGGCACCCCATCGGGGATGGCGTTGGACTCCTCGGGGAACCTGTTCATCACCGCGTGCAACCGTGTCCGCAAGATCGACGCGTCGGGGATCATCTCCACGGTCGCCGGCAGCGGGGCGTATGGATATTCGGGCGACGGCGGCCCGGCAACAAGCGCAAGTTTCTACGACCCTTCCGGAATTGCCGTGGACTCCTCCGGAAACCTCTTCATCGCGGACCGGGTGAACGACCGCGTTCGCAAGGTCGACGCCTTGGGCGTCATCGCCACGGTCGCAGGCACCGGGAGGGGCGACTACTCGGGTGACGGCGGTCCGGCGACCAGCGCGCAGATCGATGCGCCGGACGGGCTCGCCGTCGATCCCTCCGGAGGCCTCCTCATCGCCGACACCGTCAACCATCGCATCCGCCGCGTGGACGCTGCCGGCATCATCAGCACGGTCGCCGGCAGGACGTGGGGGTTCGGCGGCGACGGCGGCCCCGCTACGAGCGCGACGCTCCACTACCCGCGGGGGGTCGGAATGGACGGCTCGGGGAACGTCTTCATCGCCGACACCAAAAACCATCGCGTCCGCCGCGTGGACGCTGCCGGCATCATCAATACGGTCGCCGGCACCGGTTCGTGGGCCTTCGCCGGAGACGGCGGCCCGGCGACGAACGCAGGCCTCCACGATCCGAAAGGGGTCGCGGTGGACTCGTCGGGGGCCGTCTTCATCGCCGACAGCGCCAACTATCGCGTCCGCAAGGTAGACGCTGCGGGCATCATCAGCACGGTAGCCGGCAACGGCTGGTGGCAGTTCGCCGGCGACGGCGGCCCGGCAACGAACGCGGCGATATCTCCCGCGGGAGTGGCCGTGGACTCCAAGGGAAACATCTTCATCGCCGACGCTGCCAACAACCGCATCCGTAAGGTGGACTCTATGGGCATCATCACCACAGTTGCCGGGGGCGGACGGGCGATCGGAATCGCCTGCCCTTGGCCGTTGAATCTGGTGTGCCCAAAAGTGGGAATCGGCGTGCTCTTGGGCGATGGCGGCCCGGCGACGATCGCAAGGCTGAACTTCCCCACAAGCGTTGCGGCGGACTCGTCGGGGAATCTCTTCATTGCCGACTCCGGCAATCTTCGAGTGCGCAAGGTGGATACCTTCGGCATCATCACGACCGTCGCGGGAAATGGGATCGGCGAGAATTGCACGCCCCCGTGCCGGGTGATCACGATCTCCTCTCCTGTAGTCAAGTGCCACCGGCCGTGGTTTGTGGCTGTTTGTTGATCTTGCTGGCCGCTCTCGTTGCCGACGGGGTCGTGTCGGGGCGAAGTGGAGCGCCCGACTGGACGAACGACCTCGACTGCGGCGGACCGTCGGATGATGCGGAGCAAGATCTTTAGCGTGTGTGGATGCGATCACCTGCCTTCGTGGTGTTGGGATGCGACGCACGCTCGAGCCCCAGCCTTATCTCGGTGCTACCGCTGAGTCCGCCGGATGCAGCAAAGAACCCCCTGCGATCGCAGAGGGCTCTTTGCTTCGCACCTTACCGAAGGTTAAACAAAGCGGAGTGCTCGCTGGGATCGCCGTTCGCCGTGAACACCAGCTCATATGTTCCCGGTTGCAGTCCGGTTGTTCGCGTCGAATACAAATAGCTACCGCCGTCGGGTCCGGAACTGAAATGGAACAACCCCGTCATCGAACGCTTTTCCGTATCTCCGACCAGTCGGACCCCGGTTACGGTCAGGATCGTCGTCTGTGCCGACACGTTGGCTCCTACTGCGTCGCAGAGCTCCAACCGGATCGGAATCGTGCTGCCCGCCTTGAACTCACGAGCCGGGTCGTACAACAGGCATTCCTCGAAGACGACGGAGTAGTCGACCGACGCCGAGGATCCGTTCCCGACGGTGTCGGCGGCATCAACCCTGAACTGCTTCGCGCCGACGCCGGCCGTGTCGATGTCCACTCCGGTCGCCACCGGTCCGTCGCAGGTCGCGACCAGCGACCCGCCGTCGAAGCACCCATACGAGCTTGCGGCGACTTCGCCGAGGATGTACGCGCGGTGCTGTGGGGACGTGATGCTGATCCCCGGCGCCTTCCGGTCCACTTTCACCGGACCGATTGGTCCGGCCGTGACACAGTTGCCTGCCAGGTCGCAGAGGGTTCGCGCGTTGGTTGACGCGTCGGCCGTCTCGGTTCCCGTCGCAATGTTGGTCGTGAGCGTGAACGCCGCATCGCCTGCCGCCGCCAAACCAGAGGCACTGTCAGTTGCCGTGCACGAGAAGGTTTGGTCGGCCGCGTGCCACACGTCGTCGGCGACCGAGCATGCGACGGCCGGCGGAGTACGATCCACCTTGACCGTCAGTTGCCGTTCCTGTTCGGTGTTCGAGGCAACGTCGGTCGCAAAGAAGAACAGCGTAGTCTCTCCCTCGGCAAGGATCGGGATCTCTCTGTGAGTCGCACTATCAGAGTTGAGCCCGGAAGCCTGCGCACCGATAGACCGTGTAAACATCCGCGCAATACCCGACCCTTCGACGCCGCGCTCCCCCGGCGGATCGACTGCGTCCAGTAGCACGGAAACGTCACCGCGATACCAACCGCTCGCGCTCGGCGGGCTGGAAGTCTGCGCCGTCGTAATTGGCAGGGTCTTGTCGATCCGAATAGTGCTGGTGCGCACCGGCTCGAAGTTGCCGGCGACATCGACCCCTCGGTAGTTTGCAATCGTGACGCCTTCCCTTGGAACGATGTGCGTGACGCCGTTCGGGCCTGTGAAGCCCGCGCTGGCCAGCGCACCCTCGAACCAATAATGAATGCGTTGCAGACCCGACCCACCCAGCGCATCCGTGGAGAAGAACTGAGCCGTCACGTCCCGGTTCCACCATCCGGGAGCCGGCCGGACCGGCGAAAACTCCACTCGCGAAGCCGGCGGGCGCCGGTCGAACCTAAGCGCCAGATTCTGCGCGGTGGCGTTGTTACCGTAGTTGTCCGTGCCCAAGTACGACACATTCACCAATCCGTCGCCGACCAGCGGCACATCCACGTATCCTCCGGCGTCGAAATTGCCGGTGAGAACGGTCTGCGGCACGGTAGCGCCGCCCGATGCCGAATAGGTGACCGAGGCCACACCGTTCTGATCCGAAGCGCGGAAACGAAGCGTCACCGGCGAGTTGAGCCATGCCGGCGCCGTGTCGCCGGTGGGAATGCGTACCTCGACGGTCACGTTCGGCCCGACGAGATCCATTGCCTTATACGTGAGGCCCACGGTCGACGTCCACCGGTTCGCCGCCGAGGCATACTGGCCGTGAATCCAGATCCCTTCGCCGTCCGGGTCGGGTGCGGCTCCGAAGTAGTCGCCCCAGCGGTTTCGGCCGACAGTGTCAGTGTTGACATACGTCGCCTGCCCGACCGCGAGGGGCGCGTCGGGCCCGTCCAAACACAGACGGGCCTGCTGGCACGGAATAAGGCCGGCGTAGTACGAGCCGGCATGCTCGGTTGGACTTGTCCGTCCGAAAAGCATCGTCATCCGGCCGTCGGGGCGGGAAGCTATCGCCGGAAAGAAGCGGTGACGGTCCGTCGTGCTGTAGGCAACGTCGGTGACCATCCCCCGGTTTTGAACTTGCTTAATCCCCAGACAGGCAATGGC
>JBKKBA010000049.1:0-3550 GCA_046714275.1 Actinomycetota bacterium | reverse complement strand
GTCGTCAGGAGCGTCTGGCCGGGCTGTCCGGCCTGGTAGCCGAAACGCTGGGCGTCTCCGGTGCGATGCTGGTGAAGACCTTCGGCCGGGACCGCTTGGAAGAAGAGCGCTTTGCCGGGCAGACCCGTTCGCTGATGGATATCGCGATTCGCGAGTCGGTCGTCGGACGTTGGTTCTTCCTGATCATCCAGACGTTCTGGTCGGCCGCGCCGGCCATCGTGTGGCTGGCCGGAGGGCGTCGCGCGATAGCCGGCGCGTTCTCGATCGGCGGCATCGTCGCTTTCACCGCATACCAGAGCCGGCTGTTCATCCCGGTCAACCAGTTGCTGACCGTTCAAGTCGATGTGCAAGCGTCGCTGGCGGTCTTCGAGCGCATCTTTGAATACATGGACTTGACGCCTGATGTCGTGGAAAAGCCGGACGCGATCCAGATGGAGCGGCCGCAGGGACGCGTTGCGTTCGACCGTGTCTCGTTCGCCTATCGCGACGACGTGCCCGTTCTGCGCGAGGTGTCATTCGAGGTGCCGCCGGGACGAATGCTGGCTCTGGTCGGACCCTCCGGTGCGGGAAAGACGACGATCGGTCACCTGGCGTGCCGGCTGTACGACCCGGCCGCCGGCGCCGTGCTCATCGACGGCATCGACCTGCGGGACGTGACGTTCGCGTCGCTGGCGGCCGCGATCGGTGTCGTCGCGCAAGATCCGTTCCTGCTGCACGCCACGATTCGCGACAACCTGCTCTACGCGCGCCCGGACGCGACCGAAGCCCAGATCGCCAGCGCCGCTCAAGCGGCTCAGATCCACGACTTCATCACCGGGTTGCCCGAAGGCTACGACACGGTCGTCGGCGAGCGAGGCTACCGGCTCTCCGGCGGCGAGAAGCAGCGCTTGGCCATCGCGCGTGCCTTGCTGAAAGACCCCGCCGTGCTGGTGCTGGACGAAGCGACCAGCGCGCTGGACACTCGGTCCGAGCGTCTGATTCAGCGTGCGCTTGCCGAGCTGCTGCGCAACCGGACCGCCATCGTGATCGCGCATCGCCTTTCAACCGTGCTGGCCGCCGACCAGATTCTGGTGGTGGACGGCGGCCGGGTGGCCGAACGCGGCACGCACGCCGAGTTGCTGGCCGCCGGCGGTCTGTACGCCCGGCTGTACCGCGAGCAGTTCAGCGCCGAGCCCCGTCTGACCGACGTCATCGCGTAGCTGCCGCGGAGCAGCAAACCCCGACTGCCGCTTTGCGGCAGATCGATGGGCCTTGTCTAATGGCCCCTATGCTGAAGAAGATCGTCGTCACCACCGACGGCAGCGACCGGGCCGGCCGCGCCGTGGGGTTCGCCGGCGAGCTGGCTCAGCGCTTCGGCGGCTCGCTGACTGTCGTGCACGTCCGGATCGGCGACACCCAGATACCGCCGGGTGTTCAGAAGCAGGCGGAGGCGGCGAAGGGCACGGTCGCCATCGTGCCCGGCGAGAGCCCCGACCAGACGATCTGCGACTATGCCGACGAAATCGGCGCCGATGCGATCGTGATCGGAAACTACGGCATGAGCGACCGCAAGCAATTCTTGATGTCCAACGTGCCCAACCGCGTCTCGCACAATGCGCCCTGCACGGTCATCATCGTAGACACCCGCGATTCCAAGGAGCGCAAGCGTCGCCGCTAGCGCGGTCGCGTAACGAACCATGCCAAGCGAGCCAAAGAAACGCGCATCGCGCGCAAAAAAGGCGACGACACCCGAGTCGAAAGAGCCGACGGGGTCGCTGACCCGGCGCGCGGCGCGAATCGCCCGGGTGCTGTCGCGTCACGGCGTGCGGGACCTGTTCTCCGGTGGAATCGCAACCGCCGACCCAGAGATCCAACGCAAGGCTGCCGTGGACTTCCGGGACGCCCTCCAAGAGCTGGGCCCGACGTTCTCGAAGCTCGGCCAGATGCTGTCCACCCGGCCGGATCTGTTGCCGCCCGCCTTCATCGAGGAGCTTGAGACGCTCCAAGAGAAGGTGACGCACCTAACCGAAGAGCAGGTCGTGCGCGCCATCGAAGAGTCGCTGGGCGTGCCCTGGGAAGACGCGTTCGCCTCGATCGACACCGAGCCGCTGGCGGCGGGGACAATTGCGCAGGTGCACCGCGCGGTGCTGGAGGACGGCGACAAGGTTGTGCTGAAGGTGCAACGTCCGAATGCGGAAAAAGAGATCCTGACGGACCTGGAGCTTCTGAAGCTCTTCGCCGAGCAGACGGCCGACCGCGAGGCCTTCCGCAGGATGGTGGACGTGCCGGCGATCGTGACGCATCTGTCGGAATCTTTGGCTCGCGAACTGGATTTCCGGGTTGAGGCGTCGAACATCGAGCGCATGCGCGACGTCATCGGACGGTTCGACCGGCTGGGCGTGCCGTCGGTCTACGAGCTGTTTACGTCCAAGACGCTGCTGGTGCTCCAAGAGATCGAAGGCGTTCCGCTGCGCCAGGCGCCGGAAGGATCCGAGCGTCGCGAAGCCGCCAAGCAACTTCTTGAGTCCTACTACCACCAGGTGCTGACCGAGGGCTTCTTCCACGCGGACCCCCACCCCGGCAACATGCGCTACGGAAATGACGGTCGCATCTACCTGTTCGACCTGGGAATGGTCGGCGAGCTGGAGCAGCCGGTGCGGGACTCGTTGCTGCTGCTGGTGATGGCGTTGTGGCAGGACGATCCGCCCTTCCTGGCCGAAGCGGTTCTTTCGCTGTCCGAGCACGAAGGCGTCGATATGGAAGCGTTCACCGCGGACGTCGGGCGGGTGATGCGGTCGTTCTCGGGATCGTCGCTGCGCGACATCCAACTGGGACCCTTGCTGCAAGAGGTGACCACGATCTCGATCGCCCACGGCGTGCGCCTGCCGGCGTCGTTGGCGCTGACGGCCAAGGCGCTGGCGCAGATGCAGCTTGCCACCGGAGAATTGGCGCCCGACTTGGATCCGTTTGAGGTCGCCGGTCGCTACATGATGCGCCACATCGTCGGGCGTGTTCGAGCCAAGGTTGCCCCCGGCAACATGCTCTACGAAGCGTCGAAGGTGGGCACGCGCGTCGGACATTTGTTCAAAGCGATCGAGGGTCTTGCCTCCAGCGCGCGAGGCGGACGGCTGCAGGTGCAGTTCCAGGGCACGGAAGGCCTGGAGGAAACGGTTCGCCGGGCAGGGCGGCGCCTGGCGATGGCGCTGGGCGCGACGGCGGCGATCACCGGATCAGCGATCGCCGGGACGGCCGATCGCGTGCCGTCGTGGGTTGGTATCACCGGGGCCGGGACCGGGGCGTTGGTCCTGGGCATGCTGCTGGCCGATCTGTTCCGCCGTAAGTAGCCGCTTCCGGTGTAGGTAGCCGGGCGTCAGGGCTTTCGTGCGGGTGGCTTGCCGGCCGTCTTGTCCAAGTTACCGACCGTCTTGTCCAGATGGCGTGCGATGCGCCGTTCTGCCACCAGCGCGACCAGGCGCATGCACGCTCCCAGCACGCGCCGCTCGATCCTTCGGAACTTCGCTCTGATCCGCCCCATGTTGTCGCCGCATCCTAATCGGGCGCGTCCAAACCG
>JBKKBA010000048.1:0-2661 GCA_046714275.1 Actinomycetota bacterium | reverse complement strand
CGCATCGCCTTCGTGGAAGTCGACGACGCGTGTGCCGACCGCCTCGACGATCCCGGCCATCGCCTCTCCGCGCACCCGCTGCCGAGGTGCACGCACGCCGTACCCCAGCCGGATCAAGGCAGGCTCGCCCCGCATCAGGCGCCAGTCCCCGATGTGGGCACCGGCCGCCTGAACGCGAACGAGGACCTCGCCGGCGCGGGGCGTCGGGCGCTCCACCTGGGCCAGGCGAAGGACGTCGACGTCGCCGTAGCGATCCTGGACGACGGCCCTCATACGTCGGCTCCTTCGACGGGGTACTGGAATACGTCATCCAGCGGCACGCCAAAGGTGCGGGCGATCCGGAAGGCCATTTCCAGGGTTGGCGAGTAGCGCCCCTGTTCGATCGCGATCACGGTCTGACGGGTGACGCCGATGCGGTCGGCAAGCTCTGCCTGGGTCATCTCGCTTCGATCGAAGCGCAGGCGCCGGATGTCGTTGGTGACGCTTGTCGGCCTTACCACGCCGGCAGCCCGCGTCGATACGCAGCGATCTTGACGATCGTGCCGATGAAACCCGAGATGGCGAAGACGAGGTACATCGCGCTGGCGATCCAGAAGTGGTCGACCTCAAGCAGCACGAGGCTGAGCGCCGCAAGCATGCCGACGGCGAGCGCAAGGCCGGTCGCGTACTCGCCGTGGTGGTCGATCGCGCGGTCGCGCTCGTCCGTTTTGCCGACGTCGCCCCGGGCCCCGATCGCGAGTGCGATGTGGGCGAGGATCGCGGCCACGATGGCCGCACCGATGGCTCCGAGCAACGGGACCTGGTATCGGATGTCGGGGACCGGCGTGCGTTGCAGTTCGCTGGCCATCACCGCGACATACACGACCGGAAACACGACGGAAATGACGGCGTAGATCCAGCTGCTCTTCTCGGTGAACGACATGACCGGCTCCGATGTACAAGATGTTTAACATCACGCAACGTACAACGACCCTGACATTGTGTCAATACTTCTTTACATCTACGTCGGTCGGGGCCCTTGAGGTCTCACATGACCGCCCCTGGGCTCAAGGCGCTGGCAGCTGGCGTCGGACGCGAGCGCGGATGGGTTCTCGCACCTCGCCCGCAGGCTCGAGCGTCGCCATCTCGGTCCCGTCCGGGCGGATCCTGGCGATCCGCCGGGCACCCAACGGATCCACGTGCACGAACGAAATCCACTCGCCATCGGGATACCATGACGGGTGGAAGGCCCCGCCATCTGGGCCGGACGCCCCGTCAAGCGTCCCGCGGCACGCAAACCGTTCGCTCACAACGGCGCCGGGAGGATCGTGCGCATGCGGTCCACCAAAGACCCACGTTCCCACCAGTACCGCATTTGCGATGAACCCGTCGTTGCCTGCGCAGAAACGACAATGGATGGTTGTTCTTGTCCTGGTCCACGCACGGCTGTGCAAGATTCGGTACTGGGACGTACGTCAAGCGACCGCGCGAAGATGAAAGACTTTACCCGCGTTCCGGGAGCGCCTCCACGATCCGGTCGACCGACAGCCCCGCGCCCCGCGCCGTCTCCAGGACGATATCGGCTGAGGTGGCCTCGAACAGGAGCAGGCTGGTCTCGTCCTCCGGGATGAAGATCGAGCGCACCAGGCGGATCGGCATGCCGTTGTGCGTCATGCTGGTCGCGCTTATTCGGGCCCGCTCGGCTTCCTGCTCGGCCACTGACGGATCTGGGACGTAGCGCTCGACCAGGAACTCGGCCATCGGGTCACATCCCACTGCAGAGATCTTCAAGAAATGGCTCCACCTGCTGTCGGCGCGGCGGCTTGGTCAGCATCTGGGGAGTCGGTGCTGATCGGCAGTCCGCGAGCCCGGGCGGCGGTAGTCCGTCGGGCTCGCGAGGTCCAGAGGTTTGCGGACGCAGCGCTCGTTGACGTCAGTCCAGGCGAGGGTCAAGTTCCGAAAGCCGCGATCCTGACCGTGCAGTCGAGGACAAGGTTCGCGCACCAGATCGACATGCCGGTCGCGGGAATGGGTGTCGCGAAGTTCTGGGTGGTACCGCCGTCGCCCATGTAGATCGTGGGATAGATGCCGACGGAGCCGACCGCCCACAGACTAACGATCAAGCCATCGTTCTCGGTGTTCGAGATGATCAAGGTACTTACGTTGATCGTCCGCCCGAAACTGAACTCGCCGAGCGTTTCCGATTCAACGTCCTCGATCTCCCGGTAGTGCTTGTTGGCGACCTGCACGGCCGGGAGGTTGCCGACGTTCACGGTCCCGCTGACGGGCTGCGTCGCGGGAAGGTTCGTGACCTGGACCGGCACCGCGGCCGACGTTGTGTTGGTGACGGTCACGTTCTGATTGGCAGGTGTATTGCTGACGCTGACCGTCCCTGTGATCGGGATCGGACTCGCCGGAGCGTTCACCACCAAAACCTGCTGGAATGGCGTGACGGCTCCGGTCGCGGTGCCAACAACGGCGCCGACAAGGGCGAGCGCGACCCCGATGACCACCCCGGTTCGCAGCCCCTTGGCGCGACGGAACCTGGATTGCGGCGTCGATGAGTCCATGATCGTAACGTCCTCCATCCGCAGCTGACTCCACGGTCAACCTACCTATCGACGCTAGGCCCCGGGTCGCGGCGATGAAATCACGGAAACCATCAATCTTTGGGCCCAGGGG
>JBKKBA010000047.1:0-10327 GCA_046714275.1 Actinomycetota bacterium | reverse complement strand
CGCGTGCCCTCCGGCAGTCACCAGCATGTCGACATTGACTCCCGAGACGGGAACGTCGGACGCGTCCTCCACCAGAGCCGTCGCGGTGTAGGTCTGTCCCAACTCTTTGGTGTCGACCGTGGGGGTCAGCTTGATCTCGGCCGGCGGGCCCGCGGCCAGCGCGAGCGTTGCGGGAAGCGCGGCGACGGTCAGCAACGCGAGCGCGATCAGGGTGACGGTGCGGCGCATGATCTCAGTCCTCCTTTGGGGGCGCGTATTCGCGTTCGCGGGCGCGCCAAAGCGCTGCCGATCCTATCGAAAGGGGGCAAGAAGATCCCGCAGGCAAGCAAGACAAGCGCCGCGGCCACACGGAACCGGGTCGGCTACGACGCCGGCGTCGCCCGCTCGACCAGCTCGTCGACTCGCTTACTGCTCACGCTGAAGAGCCCGGCGAACCCACACGACCACGCCTTCCGGATCCTGCTCCAGATGCTTCGACGTGACGCGCAGGATGCGCCAGCCAATCGCTTGGAGGTCGTTCCCGCGGGCGCGCTCATGATCGAACTGTGCTCGACCGTCGTGGTAGCGGAAGCCGTCCACCTCGATGGCGACACGCTCGCTTGGATAGGCGAAGTCAAGGCGTGCAATGAACCGATCGCCGTCGTAGACGACGTACTGGAGCATTGGGATCGGCAATCCCGCATTCCTGAGCAGCATGAGCACCTTTGTTTCCAGAGGACTTTCGGTCACACCGATCGCGTGAAGACGCCGTGCTGTCGCGCCGCAACGGCCGCTATGCACTGGTCGGCGCAGTCGCGTGTATGAAATCCGTCGTGTAGCGCCGGCGGAATCAACCGGTCGCTGCAACAAGAACCTCGGCGAGCTTCTCCGATGGTGTCATCCAGTCTAGTGTCTCCCGTGGCCTGCCGTTGAGCGAGTCAGCTACTTCCTGAAGCTTCTTCGTGTCGTGGGCGGATAGGTCGGTGCCTTTCGGGAAGTATTGGCGCAACAGGCCGTTGGTGTTTTCGTTGCTGCCCCGTTGCCAGGGCGAGTGCGGGTCGCAGAAGTAGATCGCTACGCCGGTGTCGATGGTGAACTGGGCGTGCTGAGCCATCTCGCGGCCCTGGTCCCAGGTGACGGAGCGACGCAGCGCTTCGGGCAGGGCCTGAATGGCCTTGGCCATCGCGTCGCGGACGTCCGCGGCGGTCTTACCGCTCGGCAGGTGCAGCAGCATCACGAAGCGCGTCATGCGCTCCACGAGCGTGGCGATCGCGCTCCTCCCGTCCTTGCCGATGATGAGGTCGCCTTCCCAGTGGCCGGGTACCGCTCGGTCCTGGACCTCGGCGGGGCGGTCGCTGATCATCACCATGTCGGGAATCCGGCCCCGCAGCTGCGGGCGGCCTCGATGCACGCGCTTCGCACGACCGCTTCGCAGGCAGCGGCTCAGTTCGCGTCGCAATTCACCGCGTCCTTGCACGTAGAGGCTCTGGTAGATGGTCTCTGGTGAGATGGTCATCGTCTCATCGTCGCCGAAGTCTCTCCGAAGCCGCTTAGAGATCTGCTTGGGTGACCACAGGCGCTCCAGGTCGGCTTCGACGCGGGCTCGCAAAGCCGGATGGCAGCTGAGCTTGGACGGCTTGGGGCGTCTGGCGAGTCGGCGAGCGCGCGCATGCGCCGCCATCGGCTGATAGGTCCTCCGGCCGCCGTTGCCGTTGACCTCACGCGAAACCGTTGAGGCGTTCCGGTCGATCAACCGGGCGATCACATGAAACGACTCACCGCGCTCGATGCCAAGGCAAATCTGGATCCGATCGTTCAGCGAAAGCCGGCTCGAGGACACGCTCCAATCCTCCACCCGAAACGCCGAACCCGAGCCACCCAGCAGGCGGCTGACCGCCGCCTGAGACACACCCACCTCATCAGCGACAGCCTGCTGCGTCCAGCCCAGTGCCGCCAACTCGAAGATCCTGCGCCGAACCTCATACGGCATCCGGACAAACCGGCGCCGCGCCCACCGAGCATCCACCTTCTTCATCAACGCCACCTCCGAGGCTCAGGATGCTCACCTCGGCAGGTGTTGCAACGACCCCCGGACCACGCCGGGGGAAATCATGAAGCGATTGATCCTGGTCGTAGTGTGCGCCATAGCGGTGTTCGGCTCAGCGCCGACCAACGCCCACTGGTGCGCTACGGCGGATGTCCTCCCTGGATACGCAGACTGGGCGTATTCCCACACGTGCGTGGACCCGGATGGTGACTCTTCGTACCACGCATACACCTACGGATCTGCTAGCAGTCTCGGGATCTTGGGGGACAATGAGGGCGAGTGGGCTCTCTGGTGGATCCACGGAGGGCCAATAACCTGGGACGTCACACTGGATTACCCCAGGGTCTATTTTTGCACCTACGGATACATCGACCCTGCGACCGGTGACCACAGCCTCGGCGTCGCCTGCTGACCGTTCGCGGTCTTGCCTTCGTACGAAGGGCATGACTCGCCAACCAGCAGCCTTCAGCCGCGGATCGAATGCGCCGCTTCTCGTCTCCCGCTCGAACTCAGGACTCATGCAAAACAGACGCGAGCGATACGAGGGTTTCGCGCGGAACCGTATAAGAACACCATGCTTGCCGCTCAGCGGCTGTGGGTCGGTCGTAGCGATCATCCCTGATTATCGGCCCACTGACAGCGAAGCACCCGGGCGTTACGGAGTGAAGACCGTGCTCATGTCAGGGGCAAATCGTCGAGTCCCACGTATCGCACCCGAATGCCGGGCAGAAGCTCTCGCTCGAACGACCGCTCCAGATCGGCGACCACGACCAGGCTCTCCCCCTGCGGGTAGGCGCGGCGGAACGCTTTGAGGCCCGCAAGGTCCTCACGGCCGTCGGCGCGCCACTTGCATTCGACGCTGAGCGGGTCCCGTCCGCGCCGGACGATCACGAAGTCCACCTCCTGATGCGTCGTCGAGCGCCAATGTCGAACGTCGATACCCCCACCTCGGGCATGCAACTCGTTCAAGACGTAGTGCTCCCACAGAAGCCCGAAGTCCTCGTTGCGCAACTCACCCCAGCCGCGGAACGTCTTTACGAAGCCGGTATCGAACCCGTAGACCTTGGGCGCGTGGACGATCTCGGTTGCCCGGCGTGTGGAGAACGGCCGCACCACGTGTGCGACTTTCGTGATCTCGAGCGCAGAAAGATAGTTCGCGATCGTCGGGCGGCTCACCTCAGAGAGCCCCGCGAAGGCCGTCGCTTCGAAAATGCCGCCACTTCGCGCGAGCACCAATTCGACGAACCGCACGAACGACGCTCGCCGCTCCAATCTGAACAGCTCCTGCACATCCCTCGCCCAATACGCGTCGAGCCACTCCTGCATGTCGCGCTCGGAGGACCCCCGCAGAAAGAACTCGGGAAGCCCGCCGCGGCCGAGCCTGTCTGGAAGCGCACCGCCGGCCTGTTCGCGGTCGGATTCGATCATCGGCGTCAACCACACTTCTTCTTTGCGTCCGCTGAGCGAGTCGCGAAACTTCGCGGTCGCATGCAGGGTGGACGAGCCGGTCGCAAGCAGCCGCACGTCGGGGAAATGGTCGGCCCCGATCTTCAGCAGCTCCGACGGGTCGGGCAATCGATGCACCTCGTCCAGCACGACGCGCTTGCCCCGGACGGAGCGCAAGAACGACTCGGGATCGGCGAGCGCGCGCCGAACGCTCGGCAACTCGCAGTCCAGGTATTCGACGTCGTTCAAAGACCGGCACAGGACGGTCTTCCCCGACCGCCTGACCCCGACCAGCCACACAACTGAACGCCGCTCCCAGGCGCGCTCGAGGCGATCCGTCCAAAAGGGACGCTCGAACATGCAGGTAGTCTTTCATATCCTAATAGGATACGCAAGCACATCTGCGATTAGAGAGGTCGCTCTTGCGCCGGGCGGGACAGATATCCCCTCGCTCACACTGTTACGTCCCTTCTAACGCCATTTGGGTGGCGCGCCGTGTCGAGATTGGCCGGGAGCCTGTGTCCAGATCCACGAAGAAGACACGAGAGAAAGGAAGCTGATGAAGAAGCTCAGCCTGCTTGGAATCGCGGGACTGCTCGCGCTGGCGCTGCCGGCGTCTGCCGAACCGGTACCGACCGCGCCGTGCGCGGAAAGCACGGAATACGCACGGGTCGGCTTGGCGGGTGCGCACGAGGATGTTACGCCGTCGCTGATGCCGGGCTGGCCCGGCGCCGACCCTCTCGTAGACCATGATTACGGAGATGATTCCGCGGTCCGATTCAGGTACCGCATCGACATCTCGGGTTCGCCGGCTCATCCCTTCGCTCAAACGGCCGACGTCAGGATCGTTCTCAGTTTCGACAGTCCCAGTGCCTACGCCCTCTACGTCTGGGACGCCAACGGCGAACTTCTTGGGTGGGACGCTCGATACACGTACGTCGGCAGGGCCACAGAAATCGTCTTCCTTCCGCAAGTGTCTCATTGCGCTGATCTGCGAGTGGACGTTGTCACGCTCATCGGTCTGCCGCTGGACGAGTTGGCGCTGGACTCGACGCTCGGGAGCCTCGAATGAACGAGCGCCGGAGCCGAGACACGCTCGCTTTCATGGCGGTCTGTGCCGTAGCCGCGTCGATGCTCGTCGCGCACAGCGCCGCCGAGCCCGGCACGACAGGCGCTGGCGGCCCCGCGGTGGCACACCACAAAGGCGCGGTGCCCGCCGATCCCGGGGACGTTCCCGTCCCGAGTCCTCGCATCTTCGACACCGGTACGTCAACGATCGAGCCCACCTTGGGCATCGGTCCAGATGGATCGCTGTACGTCCACGTCGGTCGCGGACGTCTCCCGTTCCTGGGAGTTGCCGGAGAAGTGCGGCGTTCCGTAGACGGCGGCATCAGCTGGGCGGACGTCTCTCCGAAGATCGATGACGTTGCCGTTCACCAGTATTCACTCGACCCGTATCTCTACCTTGATGAGCGAACGGGACGACTGTTCGCGAACGACTTGCTGATGCCGTGCCGGCTGACCTCGTTCTCGGATGACGGGGGCTCGACGTGGACAAGCTCGATCGGCGCATGCGACCAGGCCGACCACCAGACGATCTTTGCCGGTCCGCCGACCATATCTGAGCCAACCGGCTTTCCGAACGTTGTGTACGACTGCGCGATTAACGGCGGGGTGGCCGGGGAGAGCGCCACGACGACTTCATGCGACAAGTCCGTGGACGGTGGCTTGACGTTTGTGCCGACCGGCGGAATCCCCTATTCGACGGCGGACGCTCCGAGCGACGGCATCGGAACGCGGGCGATTTCCGGCTTGTGCGACGGGGCGACCGGCCACGGGTTTGCCGGCGACGACGGCACCGTGTACTTGCCGCGAGGATGGTGCGGTCAACCCTGGCTCGCCATGAGCAACGACGAGGGGCTGACGTGGAGCCGCGTTCGGGTGGCGGAAAACGGGATGCGGCGCTTCAGCAACGGCTCGCCCGACCACGAAGCGTCGGTGGTCGCCGACGCCGAAGGCAACGTCTACTACCTGTGGGTCGCGGAGAATCGTCTTCCCTATCTGGCAATCAGCCGCGATCACGGCGCCCACTTCGAGACGCCGATGATGATCGGCCCGCCGGGACTAGACGAGGCGGCGCTGCCTGCAATGGCGATCGGCGCGTCGGGCAAGATCGCGATGACCTACATGGGCACGACCACCTCGCCCGGACCGCCGTACCCGTCGGTGGCAACGTGCCGGCCGGCGGCAGGCTGTGGCCCTCCGACGAGTTACGACAACGTGAAATGGAACAACTACATCACCCAGACGACCGACGCGCTCGCCGCCGATCCGTTGTTCCTCTCGGCGAGCCTGAACGACCCGGCCGATCCCCTCGTGAGAGGTCATTGCGCAACACAAGGAGTCCGATGTGGCGCGGAATACGACTTCATCGACGTGCAGATCGCACCCGACGGAACGGCCTGGTCGGTCTTCATCGACGCGTGTCCACAGGGCGGGCCGTGCACCGGCCAGACGGGACCCCTGCCGGATCCCGGCAGGCAGTACGTCGGGCATCTCGTCGGCGGACCGTCGCTCCGTTGAGATCGAACTCAGGCTTGGCGCAGGTTCGGCCGCTGGTTCTGACGAACCGCGCGCTCGAGCAGGGCGTGCTCGCGGCGCGAGCACCGGTGCTGGGCGACGACGAGCTGGGCGAGCTAGCGCACGGGAGTCGGTGTCCCGTCGCAGGCGCGCGAGCACATCTTCGACCCCTTCTACCGCGTGCCCGGCACGCGAACCCAACGCGGCCAGGCCGCGACCGGGTTGGGCCTCGCGCTGACGAAGCGCCTGGCTGAAGCGCAAGGCGGCACGATCGGTCTGACGAGCCGGCGCGGCCGAGGATCCACCTTTACGATTTCGCTGCCACGCGCCGAGACGGTCGCCGCCCTCAGCCGCGGATAACACGCGCGATTAGCGCCGAAGGCTATCCCGGCATCGTGTTGCGGACCGAGCATGGTCCCCCTCCGGTCCAGCCGCTCTCCCACTGGCAAGTCCAGTGCTCCCATCGCCAATCTGATTTGTTGTCGTAGGAGATCCACGAATTGGCGCTCATCCAGGCAAAGTTACCCCGGAACCAGTGATGAAGGGTAAAGGCTTTCCGCGGTATCTCCACGAAGGCAGCGGGTGCCACAAGTCAGTATGCCTTTCGCGGTTCGGACACGCAAACATGGGACTCTGGGAAGCGATTTAGGGCGGGGCCGTTCTTCCTTTCGGGAACGGTCACCAAGGACTGGTTTGAAGCGGGCGAGGACGTCTGGCCCACCCTGCTACTCATAAGTATGTAGACCGTCAAGTAGCGCGGCGGCAAAGTCCCCAACAACGTGGAGGGGGACCTGCAACGCCGTGTCGGAGTCAATCTAAGGGCCTATCGTCATGCCCAAGGGCTTAGCCAGGAGGACTTTGCCCGTTTTTTGGGCCTGCATCGCGCGACGCGCTCTTGTAGTAAGACGTCGAACAGGCGCCACTGGTCGGGGATGCCCTTGAGCTCGTGATCACCGCGGTCTTCGAACCGCAGTCCGGATCCGACGACCAGGTCCTTGACCGTGCTGGACACCAGCACTTCGTTGGGACGGGCCATGCCCGACACGCGGGAGCCGATGTGGACGCCGATTCCGCCTAGATCCTCACCGCGCATCTCGACCTCCCCGGTGTGCAGCCCGGCTCGTAACTCGATGCCAAGCGGGCGCACCGCCTCGTTGATCGCTCGGGCCGCCTGAACACCGCGGGCCGGTCCCGGGAACGTGGCAAACAGTCCGTCGCCGGTGTGCTTGACCAGCCGTCCGCCGAATCGCGCGATCTCCTTCTGGGCGATGTCGTCGTGGCGCTGAAGCGTCTCGCGCCAGCGCCGGTCGCCAAGCTGGGCGGCAAGCTTCGTCGAATCGACGATGTCGGTGAACAGCACGGTCGCAAGGATGCGGTCGGCCGCAACCTTCGTCTTGGCGCCGGTGATCCATTCTCCGATGTGATCCAGCAACGGACCTACATCGCCGATCCACGGGATGTGATCGGGTCCGGGAACCTCCGCATAGCTTGCGTTCGGGATGGTGTCCCGCAGGTACTGCGCGATCGAGTCCGGGATAACCACGTCACCGGTCCTCTGCAGCACCAGCGTCGGCACGGTCAGCGTTGGGAGCACCGCGCGTACATCGATCTGGCGCACCCATTCCAGGATCTCTCTCACGGCGGTTGGGCCGGCCATGGCGCGCTCGATTCCGCCGAAGAATTCAAGAATCTGCGGGTCCCGGCCCAAAGACGGAGCCATGCTGGAAAGCATCTGGCCCGATCCCCAGCTTTGAAGGCTCCGGCCGGCAATGTCGATGTTCCTCTCGACCCATTCGCCGCCGGGATAGCCGGGCGCGGACTTCCAGCACGGCGCCGTGCCGATCAGGACGAGCGAGGACACGCGATCGGGATGCGCGGCGGCGAACACGATCGCTTGCGGGCCGCCCTCGGACTGCGCCGCGATATGCGCACGTTCCGACCCGACTGCATCCATGACGACGCGCACATCGTCCATCCGCACGTCCAGCGTGGTGTCGATTGAATGCCGGTCGGACAGCCCCGTCCCGCGCTTGTCGAACATGATGAGCCGGCTGAAGGATGCAAGCCGCTCGAAGTAGTCATGGGAGAAGGGTTGTCCCACGTCAGGTCGATAGGGGATACGAACCCGGGCACGTACACCAGATCCACCGGCCCCTCGCCGGCGATGGCGTACGCGATGCTCACGTCTCCGTTGCGCGCGTATCCCCGCTGCAGGTCCATCTAGCCTTCGACCATGTCTCCGTCGATCCGGCCGACCTGGACGCCCAGCTCTTCCAGGTAGCGAGTTCCCTCCGCCAAAGCCTGGGGCTCTCCCACGACCTCAAGGATGACCCACCCCACCTTGTCCTCGACGTTGGCGCGGCGGATGTTGGTGACGATGTCGAATCGCTTTCCCAGCGTATGGATCACCGGCTCTTGGATCAGTTGCTCGGGGAACGTCAGATGGAGCCGCTGCTTGATCGTCATCGCAAGCGCCAAGGATAGCGGGTCGTCATCGAAGCCCCATCTCCCCACGCATCGCCGCGGCGGATCGAGCCGCCAGGGCCGGCACGCCCCACTCCAGTTCCTTGAACATCGGATGGTCGGTGATGCCGGCTTGGAAGCGGCGGTACGAGCCCTCCATGATGATCGCGATCTTCCAGCCGCCCAGCGCGGCGTACCAGTCGATCGCCGACACGTCGGCGCCGGTGCGCTCGACGTAGCGCTCCAGCATCCGGCGGCGGCGCGGAAAGCCATCTTGGTCCATCACGCTGGACACGGTCAGCCCAAACGATGCGTCGCCGGGATCGCGCCACCAGTACAGCATCCATCCCAGGTCGGCCAAGGGGTCGCCGATCGTGGACATCTCCCAATCGACCACGGCAACCAGAGCTGCCGGAGGCTGCGGCCCGAAGATCACGTTGTCCAGCTTGTAGTCGCCGTGAACGATCGTCGCCGGCTGCTGCTCGGGAATGTTCTCCGACAGCCACTTGCCGACGCTTTCGATGTCGGGCAGATCGCGGAAGCGCGCCAGCTCCCACAGTTGGTTCATCCGCCGAAGCTGTCGCTCTAGGTACCCGTCGGGCTTGCCGAAGGTCTCTAAGCCCACGGCGCGATAGTCGATCGCCTGAAGGTTGCAAAGCGTTTCAATCAGCGCGTCGGCCATGCGCGCACGATCATCGATTGCGGATAGCGCTTGAGGAAGCTCCGTGCGCACGACCAGACCGTCCACCGGTTCCATCAGGTAGAAGTCGGCGCCGATCACGCTTCGGTCGGTGCACAACACCAGCGGCGACGGGACCGGAACGCCGGCACCGGCCAGGTGCAGCGCGCTCATGACTCGATACTCGCGCGTGACGTCGAAGGCGCTGGGCGGCAGATCGCCGCGAGGTGGGCGGCGAAGCACAACGCGCCAGCCGTCGTCCCCGGCCAGCATGAACGTCAAACACGACTGTCCCTGTCCCAGCCGCGTCACGGAGAAGTCGCCGCCGTATTGCGGCATCGTGTCCCGCAGGTAGGCCGCAAGCCCGGCCGGATCAACCGCGGCGGCATCCTCGGCGGTGACGCGAGGGGTCACCGTTGCGCGTCCCTGGGAACGTAGCGAGCCAGTTCGCGCCGCGCCAGCACCATCAGGTGCACATCGTCGGGACCGTCGGCAATTCGCAGCGTCCGTCCGGCCGCGTACATGGCGGCAAGCGGCACGTCGTCGGAAACACCCATTGCGCCGTGAATCTGGATCGCGCGATCGATGACGGCCAGCGCCATCCTGGGCACCGCGACTTTGATCGCGCTGATCTCGACGCGCGCCGCCTCCTTGCCCTTCGTGTCGATCAGCCACGCAGCCTTCAGGACCAGCAGTCGCGCCTGCTCGATCTCGATACGAGACTCGGCGATCGCGTTTTGTACCACACCCTGCTGCGCCAGGCGCTTGCCGAACGCTTCGCGCGACAGCGCGCGGACGCACATCAGATCGAATGCTCGCTCGGCCATCCCGATTGCGCGCATGCAGTGATGGATGCGGCCCGGGCCAAGGCGCGATTGCGCGATCGCGAAGCCGCCGCCCTCTTCGCCCAGCAGGTTCTCCGCCGGCACCCGGACGTCGGTGAACTCGATCTCGCAATGACCGTGTCCTTCGTCGTAGCCGAAGACGGGAAGCGTGCGCAGCACGGTGACGCCGGGCGAGTCCAGGGGCACCAGCACCATCGACTGGCGCTGATACGACTCGGCGCCCGGGTTGGTGACGCCCATGAAGACCAGCACCTTGCAGCGAGGGTCGGCGGCACCCGACGTCCACCA
>JBKKBA010000046.1:0-4926 GCA_046714275.1 Actinomycetota bacterium | reverse complement strand
GTCAGCGAATCGGGAAGCGCGAACAGGATCAGGTCGTAGGAGCGCCGGGTCTGCTCCAGAAAGGCGCGCCCGTCATTGATGTGAACCTGAACGCGCGGATCCTGGTAGGGGCGATCGGGATGCAGGTCGCGGCCGATCTCATACAGACGCGGATCGATCTCGACGGCGTCCACGTGTTCCGCGCCGTTGGACAGCGCGATGGCGACATCGGTGCCGTTGCCGGCGCCGATGACCAGCACGTCCCGCAGCGCGTTGTCGGGTGCGTGCTCATACGGCTTGAAGTAGATCGGTTCGCGCTGTCGGCGGATCTCGATCGACTCGACGGCTTGATGAGGGATTCCGTTGACGCGGACGTCGGTGATCCCTTCCGCGTACAGGTGGGTTGTCACCTTGTAGTACGGCGACCACGAGGTGTTGTCGGCGCGGGACTCCAGGCTGAGCGCGAAAACCAGTGCCGCGAACGGAAGGATCACCATCGTCTGCTGGCGCGACGTGAGCTGAAACAGGACCAGCCCGATGGTGATCAAGCCCCACGCGATCGGCGCCGCTCGAAGGAACGACAGGGCGCTGAACGCCACGATGCCCAGGATGCTGCCGGCAATGTCCAGTCCGTAGGCCTCCAGCGGCTTGAAGCGAGCGAACAGGCGGCCGACACCCTGCGCGATCGTCATCATGATCGCGGCCACGGCGACGAAGATGATCGGCAGCATCACCCACGTCGGCAGACTGCGCGTGCTGACCTGCCCGCCGAAGTAGATCAGGTCGCTTCCCGATCGATCGATCGTGACCGGGAACACGCGCACGAACACCACGAACAGGCCCAGCACCCACGGCGTGGCGACCAGAGCGTTGCGGTGAGATCCGGCGCGCAAAAAGCCGATGCCGATCCCCAGGAACGACCCCAGCAGCACGAAGTTCGAAAAGTAGGAAAGGTAGACAACGTTCGAGCCGGTCCAGCGAATAAGCGCCAGCTCCACAAACAGCATCAAGAAGCTGGCCCCGACCAGCCGAAGCCGGTCGCCTGGGGCTGCGGGAATCATGGGAGAGGCCACCGGCGCATGTTACGGCAGGAGGGTGAAAGCATCGACGTGCGCGGGACGCACGACGCCGAAGTGCCGCCGGTCAAGCGTCGCGATCGTCGTCACGTTCAGCCGTTCGGCTGCGGCGATCACGGACGCATCGACGGTTCCCAAGCGAAGATCGGCGTATCGAGCGACAAGTTCCGCGGCTCGGGACCAATCGGCGTGGGTGGGTTGGACGACCAGAAACGCTCCGGCGGACAGATCCGCCAGGAAATGCGCTTCGGCCCGAGCATGAAGCCGCCCGGCCAGCAATTGCGTCACCTCCGCGACAACAAGGACTGGGAGGTAGATGGGCCCTTGGTGGCGAGTGAGGAGAGCGCGGCAGTCGGCGTGTCTGGGGTCGGCTGCATCCAGCAGAGCGTAAACGGGCCCCGTGTCGGCGATCAGGGGTCCAGCCCCATCTTGTGGCGGTAGAGATCGTCGGTCATCTCCGCCAGGATCTCGTCTGCCCGCTCCGCGACTGGGGTGCCGTCTCCGCGCGCCGTTTGGGATGCGACGAAGCGCCGGCCTTCCGGCACCAGAAAGGACTCGATCGATCGCCGAACGACCTCCGAAACCGTCGTTCCAAGCCGCTGTGCTTCGTCGCGCAGGAGCGCGTCCAGATCGTCGGGCAACTTTACCGTCGTCCTTTTCATGGTATGCCAGCATACCACTAAGGCCAGGCTCCGGTTCGGATGCTTTTCCAGCCACCGGCCGCCACGATCAGATGGTCCAGGAACTCCAAGCCGACCAGCTCCGCGGCACGCTCCAACCGACGGGTGACGGCCACGTCTTCGGGGCTGGGCGTCGGGTCACCGCTGGGATGGTTGTGCGCCACCAGGATCGCGGCGGCGGCCGGCTCGCGCAGCGCGGCCTGAAGCACCTCCCGCGGTTCCATCGGCGCGTGGGCAACGCCGCCGACGCCCACCACCGTGCCGCGCAGCAACCGGTGGCGGCGATCCAGCACCAGCACGACCGACTGCTCGCGATGCAGGTGCGCCAGTTGCGGCGACAGCAGCGCCGCGGCGTCGGGCGGCCCCAAAATCTGCGCGCGCTCCAGCGCCAACGCGGTCATCGAGCGCCGGCCGAGCTCGAAGGCGGCGACGATACCGGCCGACTTGGCGATGCCGACACCGGGAATGCGACTGAGCTCACTCGGCGAGAGCCGGCCCAGCCGGCCCAGACCCCCGCCGTAGGCAAGCAAGCGCTGCGCCAGCGCGACCACGTCTTCGTGCGCGCCGCCGTTGCGAAGAACCAGCGCCAGCAGCTCGTGGTCCGACAGCACGGCCACGCCGTGCTCGACCAGGCGTTCGCGCGGACGGTCGGACGGCGGCCGCTCGCCGACGCGGACCGGCTTCACTGCATGGTGGGAAGGAGGACCAGGATCTGCTTCCGTACCGACGTTGAGACAGGGGCGACTAGTCGAGATCCGGGAAGAACAGACCCAGCTCTCGTTCCGCGGATTCGGGCGAGTCCGATCCGTGGACGATGTTCTCGGTGATCTTCAACCCAAAGTCGCCGCGCAACGTGCCGGCTGCGGCCTTCTTCGGATCGGTGACCCCCATCATCGCGCGGCATACGCCGACCGCCTCTTCGCCTTCGACGCACATGGCGACGACGGGTCCCGACGTGATGAACGACACCAGTTCGCCGAAGAACGGCTTGTCAACATGCTCGGCATAGTGACGCTCCGCAAGCGCCTTGTCGATAGTGAAAAGCCTCATCGCGACGATTGAGAACGTTTTCCGTTCCAGGCGCGATACGACCTCTCCGACGATCCCCCGCCGCACACCATCGGGCTTAACCATCAAAAACGTTCTCTGGCTCATGTGTGCTTTCGTCCTTCCAGCATCTGTCGTCGTACGGTCGCGACAGTGTATAGGGAGCCCGTCGCCAGCACGGCGCCGCCGCCGGACACGTGATCGATCGCCAGTGCCAGCGCGTCCTCAACGCGCTCCTGGACGCGCGCCGTCGTCCCCAGCGCGGCGATCTCATCGGCCAGCGCGCGCGCCGGCATCGCGCGCGGCGAGTCCGGCTGCGTGACGATCACCTCGTGCGCCATCGCAAGCAACGGCTCAAGCACGCCGGGACGGAAATGGCTGCCCAGCATCCCGATCACCAGATGCAGGTCGTCCCAGCGGAACGACTCTTGCAGGGCGGCGGCCAGAGCCGCGGTTGCGGCGGGATTGTGCGCGCCGTCGGTGACGACCAGCGGCTGGCGCGACAGGACCTCGATGCGCCCGGGGCTTTTCACGGCGGCGAACGCGGCGCGCACGATGTCATCATCGATCGGCCGGTCGCCCAAGAAAGCTTCCACGGCCGCCAGCCCGACGGCCGCATCGTCGGCCAGCGCCTGCCCGTACAACGGCAGGAACAGCTCGGTGTACACGTGGTCGCCCACGCGAACGTCCAGCTCCTGCCCGCCGACCCCGGGGGCGCGGCGATCCACCGACAGCTCGGCGCCGGCGCGGCGCAGCGTGGCTCCCTCCTTCGCGCACCGCTTGCGGAGCACCTCCAACACGCCGGGGTCTCGCTCGCCGGTCACGCACACGGCGCCGTGCTTGACGATCCCGGATTTGTCGGTTGCGACATCCTCGACCGTGGCGCCCAGCTCGCGATGATCCAGCGCAACACTGGAGACGACGGCGACCCGACCGTCGATCAGGTTCGTCGCATCCCACGACCCGCCCATCCCAACCTCGATCACGGCGGCATCCACGGCACGCTCGGCGAAATAGACCCACGACATCGCGGTGATCGCCTCGAACCACGTCACCGCCGACCCGGCCGAATCGACTTCCTTCAAGAAGGGCTCCAGGTACGCATAGGTATCGGCGAAGTCCTGCTGCGGAATCGAGGCCAGGTCGTAGGCGATTCGCTCGCACACCGAATGAAGGTGCGGCGAGGTGTAGGAGCCCACACCCAGCCCCAGCGCGCGCAGCAGCGCCGTGGCGACGGCGACGGTCGTTCCCTTCCCGTTCGTTCCGGTAACGTGGATCGACGGAAACGAATGCTGCGGATGGTCCAGCAGCTCGGCCAGCGCTCGCGCGCGCTCCAACGTCGGCTGAAGCAGAGCGCCCGATGCCTCGTAGTTCGTCCGAGCATCAAGCGCGGCAACCGCTTGGGAGAACTCCATCGCTGCGATCCTGGACCCCGCGGCTCAGCCGCGCAACTGGCCCAGCGCCTCGCTCAGCCCTTCGATGGCGCTGCGCGCCTCGGCCAGCCGTTCGTGCTGGGTCGCGACCACCTCTTCGGGAGCCTTCGCCGTAAACGCTTCGTTGGCCAGCTTCGCCTCGATCTTGGACGCCTCGGCCTCCAGCAGGCCGATCTCGCGCTGCAGCCGGGCCGTCTCATGATCAAGGTCCAGCACGCCGGCAAGCGGCACATGGATCGTCGCTCCCGGCAGCATGATGCGAGCCTGGGCGCCGGTTTCCGGGGCGGCGTTCGCGGCCGTCAGCTCGCCGGAGCTTGCCAGGACGCGCATCCGTCCCGACTCCGCCGCCAGCAGCCCTTGCAAATCCGGGTCGGCCGCCACGATCGTGGCCGACGGCCGGATGCCGGGAGCCACCTTGTGATCGGCACGGAACTGGCGAAGCGAGGTCACGATCGACTGCAGAAACTCCATGCGCTGCTCGGCATCGGCGTCGATCGCCGCCTGATCCGAAGCCGGCCATGGGCCAAGCATGATCGTCTGCCCACCGGCCAGCGCCCGATGAAGCTCTTCGGTCACAAACGGCATCAGCGGATGCAGCAGGCGCAGCGTCGCCGACAGCACGTGCGTCAGGATGGCCAGAGCATCCTGTTTCGCGGCGTCGTCGTCGCCTTGCAGCCGTCCCTTGGACCATTCGACGTACCAATCGGCAAA
>JBKKBA010000045.1:0-2996 GCA_046714275.1 Actinomycetota bacterium | reverse complement strand
CTCGTCGGGAATGGCGATCACGGCGGCTTCAACCACCTTCGGATGCCCCATCAGGGTGTTCTCTAGATCCACCGACGAGATCCATTCGCCGCCAGACTTCACCAAGTCCTTGGTGCGATCCACCAGTTGCACATAGCCGTGGGCGTCCACAACGGCGACGTCGCCCGTGCGAAGCCATCCGTCGTCGGTCCACGATTCTGCGGACCGCTCGTCGTTGTAGTACGTGCGAGCCACCCAGTTGCCGCGAACTTGAACTTCGCCGAAGGTGGTGCCGTCCCAGGGCGCTTCGCCTTGCTCGCCCATGATGCGCAGATCCAGCCCGGCGACCGGAAGTCCCTGCTTTGCGCGAACCTTTTGCAGTTCGTCTGCGCTCAGGGATGCTTCCAGCGTTCCGGTCGGCCGCGACAGCGACGCCAGCGGACCGGTCTCGGTCATGCCCCAGCCTTGCAGCACCTGAATCCCGCGTTGGTCGTAGGCTTGGATCAGCGACAGCGGCACGGCGGCTCCGCCGATCAGGACTCGATTGATCGAGGACAGGTCGTAGTCGCGCTCGGCCAGCGCTTGCAGCGCGCCGATCCAAATCGTCGGTACACCGGCAGCCAGCGTGACGCGTTCGGATTCGATCAGCCCCAGAATGTCGGGGGGCGTCATGAACTGACCCGGGAACACCAAGTCGGCTCCCGACAGTGCCGCGGCCCACGGGATACCCCATGCGTTGGCGTGGAACATCGGGACGATGGGAAGGCAGATGTCGCGCTCGGCGACGGCGTTGGAGTCCACCATGCACGACATGAACGCGTGCAGCAGCATCGACCGGTGCGAGTAGACGACGCCCTTGGGATTGCCGGTGGTGCCGGAGGTGTAGGCCATCGTGCAGGCATCGGACTCATCCAGATCCGGCCAGGCGAACGACCCCGGAGCCTGCGCCAGCAGATCTTCGTAGGAGATCGCGTTCTGAATCGAGGTCGCCGGCAACGGTCCTTCACCCATCACGATGACGTGCTTGACCGTCGTCAGGTGCGGCGCGATCTTTTCGAAGACCGGCAGCAGAGAGTCGTCCACGAAGACGGCTGAGTCCTCCGCGTGGTTGGCGCTCCAGGCAACCTGCTCGGGATGAAGCCGGATGTTCAGCGTGTGCAGGACCGCGCCCATGCAAGGCACGCCCAGATACAGCTCCAGATGACGGGTCGAGTTCCAGGCGAAAGAGCCGACTCGATCGCCGCGTCCGATGCCAAGCGACGCCAGCGCGGCCGCCAACCGCTCCACTCGCTCGCCGATCTGTGCGTAGGTATGACGAGCGATCCCGGACGGCGTCTTGGTGGCCGCGCCCTTCCCGGGAAACAGGGCTCGCGAGCGCTCAAGGCACATGCGCAGGGTCAGCGGCGATTCCATCATCAGTCCGGGGAATGCCATCGCGTTCCTCCCTCCGGGCCCGTTCTGCGGCCCACGCTTGGTTTGTCATGGAGTGTCTGGCCCAGATTGTCTCAGAATGGCCGCTCTTTGCGTTAATGTCGGCATGGCCGGCGTTTGAAGGAGCGGCGCGCCCGGACGGCGAATGAATCGAGTGACCCACGCGATGAGGGAGTTCTGATCATGAGGAAGGCTGTTGTTCTGCTGTGTGTCCTGGCGCTTGCGGCGATCCATCCGGCGTCGGCGGATCCTAGCCATCCCCGTCCGGTTCGCACCGCCGGTGTCCTGGCCAGCTCCAACGTGGAGATGCTGCTGAACATCCCCGACGCCGGCTCGGTCGGCGGACGCTTCGCCGGCAACTACTACATCACGACGACCGTCACCGGACTTCGTATCTACGACGCGACCGACCCAGAGGTGCCGATGCTGTCCGGCGCGCTTACGCTGCCGCATTGGGAGAACGAGGACGTTGACGTCTCGGTCTCTCGCAAGCTGGTGTTGATTTCCGAGGACCACCTTACGTCCCGGCCAACACCCGTGCGAGGGGCGCTGAACGTCATCTCGTGGCTGAACCCGAAGATGCCGAAGCTGCTGACGAGGTTCGAGTATCCGGCGACGATGGTCAAGGGCGCCGAGATCGGCGGCCCCGGCCACGTCGCAAGCTGCATCAACGACTGCGCGCGCTATGCCTATGTGAACGGTGCTCGCGACGGCTCTCTTCATGTGATCGATCTTGTCGATCCTGCCAAGCCGAAGGTGGCCGCTGTTCTGCCTGCAACGCTCACGAAGGCGGGACTGCCGAACGCTCTGTTCAAAGGCGGAGTCGTCCACGACGTCAGCCAGGACGCGTCGGGGACGGCGTGGATCGTCGGCTCGGGTGGGACCAGCCAGATGGACGTTCGGAATCCGTTGAAGCCGAAGCTGCTGCGCTATATCTCGCCGGCCGACAACAAGAAGACCAACCATTTCATCCACCACAACTCGCTGCGCTTGAATCGCGACACGCTGCTGGTGACCGAAGAGGACTATCCCGCGATGTGCGGGGAGACCAACGGGAAGAACCAGGGGTCTTTCCAAACGTGGCGGATCGACATCAAGAAGACCGGATCGGGTGCGCTCAAGCCGCTGGATGAGTGGGAGACCGAGTTGGGCACCTACGTTGACGGTGGAGCGGCGGTGACCGCTTCTTGTTCGTCGCACTGGTTCACGTTCAACCGCCACAAGGTTGTCGCGGTCGGCTGGTACGACCAGGGCGTGCGCTTCCTGGATGTGGCGAATCCGCGCAACATCCGTCAGGTCGGCTACTGGATCCGCCCGACGGAAGGTCTGGGCGCATCGGCGGCGTTGTTCGCTCCCGGGCGTCCCGACATCGCCTACGTCGCCGACTACAACCGCGGGCTGGACATCTTGAAGATCGACGCCGGAGGGCTGCACGCACCCACCGTCGCCGCACCAGTGCGGGCCGAATGGTTCGCACCAAAGGGTGCGCCAAGCGCGCCCGCGTTCGCCCGACTGCATCCCGACTTCGGCTATGCCTGCCTGCTGCCCAAGCGGGAAGTCGCATGACTCCCGCGGCTAAGTAATGA
>JBKKBA010000044.1:0-2778 GCA_046714275.1 Actinomycetota bacterium | reverse complement strand
CATGCTCACTGCCGGCGACACCGGCCAAGTGCTGGACGAGCTGCAAGAGTTCCTCACCGGCGTGCGCGAACGCACAGAGCCCGAGCGCATGCTTGCGACCGTAGTGTTTACGGATCTCGTCGGCTCGACCAAGCGCGCCGATGAGCTGGGCGACCGTCGCTGGCGCGAGATGCTGGACGCCCACTACGGCGCCGTTCGCCGCGAGCTGGTCCGGTTCCGCGGGCAGGAGGTCAAGACGCTCGGCGATGGATTCCTGGCGATGTTCGATGGTCCGGCGCGGGCCATCCGATGCGCGCTGGCGATCGTCCGCGGCGTCGCCGCGCTGGGCCTTGAGGCGCGAGTGGGGTTGCATACCGGCGAATGCGAGATCGACAACGGTGACGTGACCGGCATCGCGGTGAACATCGCCTCGCGCGTCGCCGACCTTGCCGCGCCCGGAGAGGTGCTGGTCTCCCGAACCGTGAAGGATCTGGTCGCCGGATCGGGTATCGCCTTCGAAGATCGTGGAACACGCACGCTCAAAGGGCTAGCGGATTCCTGGGCGATGTTCGCCGCCGTTCCGTAGGGCCCGCAAGGCGATCGACTCAGGGGCGAGACTCGTGGCCAAGAAGAATGTCGATCCCGTCCAGGATGAGGGCAAGTCGCGGCTTCGTTACCCGCCCGATTCTTTCCGACAGAACGCCGCGATCGATGGAAACGATCTGGGAAACGTTGGCCACTGAGTCTTTCTGCAGGCCGGTTTGCCGGCGAGTGAGCGTCACGTTGCCGGGGGCGCTCGCCCAGCGCAGATTGCTGGTAAGGGGCACGACGACGACCGTCGCGATGCGGCTGGCGTTGAAGGCATCGGCCTGAACGATCACCACGGGGCGCCGAAAGCCCGGACCAGAACCAACCGGATCGGGGAGCGAAGCCCAGAAGACGTCGCCCTGAGCGACTACCAATCGCTGCGCTCAAGAGCCCCGCGAGCGGCTTCGGACGACCACGGCTCCGAGGTCGATCCCACCTCATCGAGGGCCTGGTCCATGGCCTGGGTGATCGCGCGAGGTTCCCGCCGGAGAAGGTATTCGGCCAGGGCTTCCTGATACAACCGGCTGCGCGACTTGCCGCTTCTGCGAGCCAATCGCTCGGCTCTGCCGAACAACTCATCCGGAATGGAGATGGCGAGTTTCATACCAGGAGTATAACTTCTGTAGCGCGTGCCGTCGAGGTGCTCCCGAGGGCACCGCCTTCGCAACGCACCATGTTTCTGGACCTACGCGCAGTTCGATCCGCGGACCATGCAGAGCGCGTTCTTGACCAGCAGGCCGCTGCCGTTGCCCGACGATATGGTTGGCGTGGGGCTGGGCGAGGGCGAAGACGTCGGAGTCGGTGAGGCTGTCGGAGTCGGCGGCGGCGGCGGTGGTGGTGGTGGGACCAGTTCGGTCGCCAGTCGGATCAGCTCGCCGGCCGTGCCGGGATGGAAGGGCCAGTAGCGGCTCTGGGAGCCTGCGTAAGCCTCAATAGTGTCGTAGGCGCGCTGCGCGCGGTCGGTCAGCCCGGCGGCGAAGAATCCGCGCGCGATGGTCGGCCAGTAGCCGATCACGTCCTCGTGGTCGTTGATGATGCTGCGGGAGTCCGGCCGGTCCCACGACGGCTGCTCGGTATCAAGGCGCTCCATCACAGCGCGAGCATCGGAACCCGAGACCAGGCGCGCGACGACGGGCCATGGCTGAGCGGAAGCGGACGGGTAGAACTGGCTCCAGCGAAGCGGCTCGTGGATGCCGGTCTCTCCGATCGCCCAGTCGTAGCCTCCGGCGGTCGCGTTGCGGTAGGTCGGGAATCGGTTGGCGATCGCAGTCGCGCGGGACTGCGCTCGCGACCGGAAAGTCGCATCGCCAAGCGCGGTGCCCAGGTCGGCGGCGGCCACCCAGCCTTCGTAGACTTCGGCGTTGTCCATCAAGTACTTCATCTTGTAGTCGGGCTTGGCCCAGGTCAGCCCATCGGTGTGCGTGGTCGCTTCGATCGCGGAGGCTGCCTTCAAGATGCCGGTGCGCAACGACTGCAGCTTGGTCGTGTCGCCGGTCATCGTGTAGACGTCGCGCACGGCGGACAAGAACGTTGCGGCATACGAATCGGTGGAGTCCATCGTTCCGGTCGACGTCCATTTGCCGTTGACCAGCCGGTAGTCGGTCACGAAGCCCTTGGCATCCATCTTCGACTGGTACCAGGAAAGCCAGCGCCACGCGGCGGCGGGGTAGGCGGCGTTGCGCGTCGCGGCGTACGCCCACGCCAGGCCGCGCGCTCCGATGTTGGCGAAGTAGGGAACGCACCAGGTCTTGTCGATTCCCTGCGTGATGATGCCTTCCGAAGTCTGCACCGCTAGCAGCCAGTCCGCGTCGGGGCGGACGTCGGGCGTGGCGCCCGCGGAAGAGGCAACGGCGCCGAAAGAGAAGGCGCCGAACAGAAACAGGCATGCGCAAACAAGAGTAATACGTCGCATTGGAGATCCCCTCGCCGGTGTCGTCGGCCGGTTGTTCGCTCGCGCATTCGCAAGCGGCTACTCGCTGACAACAAACGGCCGAAGGGCGGCCGCGTTTCGCTGTGTTCTACGAATCCGGAGATGCGTGGGGCGGGATGGGCGAGATGGTCATGAACGTGCCGGTTGCGCGCGCGATCAACCGCTCGCCGGCATCAAACAGAGACCCCTCGCCGTGCGCGGCGCGGGATCCCGCGTGCACGAACGTCCCCTTTGCCACCAGCAGTACCGGTACGGGGCCCGCTTTCACCATCGAGATGTAC
>JBKKBA010000043.1:0-3243 GCA_046714275.1 Actinomycetota bacterium | reverse complement strand
TCCGGAGGCCGCGGCTAGTCGGCGGCCGTGACCGGGACGTGGATGCCGGCGCGCGCCAGGTCCCGGATCGACACGATGCCGACCAGGCGCTGATCGCCCTCAATCACGGGCAGATGGCGGAAGCCGTGCTCCAGCATCACCTGGGTGGCCTCTTCGACCGACGCGTCGGGCGTGGTCGAGGTCGGGTTGGCCGTCATGTAGTCGCGGACATGCGCGACCTCGGCATCCACACCGTCGGCCATCGCCGTCACCATGTCGCGTTCGGTCATTATGCCGACCAGCCGGTCGTGCTCGGTGACGACCAGGGACGAGATCTTCCGGTCGCGCATGGATTCTGCAGCTTCTTGCAGGGTGGCCGCCATCTCCACGGCAAGAACATCGCTTCGCATGATGTCGCGGATCGCGGTCATTTGGGATCCTCCCGGTTGTGCGTAGCCCTAAGCATCGGTGAGGCAGGGCGATTTTCGCAACCCCTCCCCCGTCCCAAGGGTGCCCGCCCTCCTTACCCAGGACGGGCCGATCCGAACCCAGGACGGGCCGATCCACACACCGCCTTCCCGGCTGGACCGCTAATAAGATATGCGAGCCATGCTGGCGGCCATCTGGATGATTGCCGGGTCGGTGTTCGGCGTGATCTGCGGCTTCGCCGCGATCCCCCGCAACCGATCGGCTCTGCCGTGGTGGCTTCTGGGTGTTCTGGGCGGTCCCATCACGTTGGCCGTGCTGATCGCGCAAGGCGAGCGCGAAGGCCCGAGGGCGCTGCTGTGACGATCGTCGGTCTTCTGGGATCGGGCGAGTTCCTGCCGTGGGCCGCCGACGTGGACCGCTTCCTGCTGGATGCCGCGCGCACCGGCGACGGCACCGCGCTGATCGTGCCGACGGCCAGCGCCCCGGAAGGGGATGAAGTGTTCGAGCGATGGGCGCGGATGGGCACGGACCATTACGCCGGCATGAACGTCGCGTCGCGCGTGCTGCCGATGAAGACGCGCGACGATGCCCTTCGCCCCGAAATCGCCGCCGCGTTCGAAGAGCCTTCGTTGATCTTCTTCTCGGGCGGCAACCCCGCGTACTTGGCGCAGGTTCTGCGCGACACGCCGTCGTGGGATGCGATCGGCCGGGCGATGGAGCGGGGCGTCGCGGTTGCCGGCTGCAGCGCCGGCGCTTGCATCTTCGGCGAGCAAGCGCCCGATCCGACGCGCATCGAGTCGATCGAGGAAGCGTTCGCGCCTCGCGGCCTTGCCGTGTTCCCCGGCATCGTGTTCGGCGCGCACTGGGACATGCTGGATACCTACTATCCCAACCTGCGCCGGACGACCTTGGCTCTGCTGCCGGACGGCTGCCGGCTGATCGGCCTTGACGAGGACACGGCGATGGCGTCCAACGGCAAGAAGTGGCATGTGTTTGGCAAAGCCGGCGTGCACGTCTACGGCGCGAACGGCGACGGACCGGTCAGCTACGTTGCCGGCCAGACCTTCGGCATGCCGTGATGCGCGACCTGCCGAGTTCCTCGATGCCCCACGCCACATCTGCGCCCGCTGCGACTGCGGCGTTTGCTGCCGCCGCGGCGTGTGCGGTTCGCCCGGCCCGGCCGGGTGAAGAAGATCTGCTGACCGCGCTGTGCGTGCGATCCAAAGAGTCGTGGGGCTACGACGCCGGTTTCATGGCGGCGTCGCACGATGCGCTGGTGGTGCGATCGATCGGCGCACTGCCGACCTTCGTCGCGACGGTGGACGGCGCGGACGGCGCGGACGGCGACGGGGCCATCGCCGGCGTCTACCAGATGCAACAGGACGAGGTGTCACTGTTCTTCGTGGATCCGGCGTTCATGCGCCGCGGCGTCGGACGGACGTTGTGGCGGCACCTGGTAGACGGCGCACGCGCGACCGGCTTCCGGTCGGTCGAGATCTTGAGCGACCCGCACGCCGAGGCGTTCTACCTGGCGATGGGAGCCGTGCGGGTCGGCCAGGCGCCGTCAGACGTGTTCGGCGCCGCTCGTCCCCTGCCGCTTCTTCGCTACCAGATCTCACCGTAGAAGGCGCCGGCGAAGCTTCCCGCCCGGCGTTCGCGGCAGCGATTCGACGGCCCGCACTTCCTTCGGAGCCATGGAGCGCGGCAGCGTCTGCGCCACCAGGTCGCGGATCTCTTGAAGCGACGGGATGGGATCACCCGCGGCGGCGGGCACGATCAGCGCGACGGCGCGACGCCCCCATTCGGGATCGGCCCGCCCGATTACGGCGACGTCGCGGATCGCGGGATGCCGCAGCAGCACCTCTTCGACACGTCCCGGGTGAATCTTCTCGCCGCCGCTGACAATCACATCGTCCATCCTTTCGACCGAGCGCAACCGTCCGGCGTCGTCCAGCACGCCGGCGTCGCCCGTCCGCAGCCATCCCTGCGCGTCGAACGGCTGCTGATCGGCTCGCAAATAGCCAAGCATCAACGTCGGCCCCTTCAGCAGGATTTGATCGTCGTCGCCCAGCCGCATCGTGACGCCGCCCAGTGGAACGCCGTCGTAGACAACGCCGCCGCAGGACTCCGTCAGCCCGTAGGTGGTCACCGCATTCTTGGCTCGATCAAGCACATCTTGGGGACTCGCCGCGCCCCCGATCAGCAGCGCCTTGAACCGCGACAGGTCGGCGCCGCCGTCCAGCAGGCGGATCAGCATCGTCGGGACGAGCGAGGTGAAGCGCGCGCCGGCTTGCGCCACGCGATCCGGATCGAAGTTCTTGTGAATCGTGAGCGGGTTTCCCAGCACCAGCGAACGCGCGACGACCAGCAGGCCGCCGACGTGGCCCAACGGAAGACACGACAGCCAAGGATCGTCGGGCTGGGCGTCCAGTCGATCGGCAGAAGCTTCGACGGCCGCCAGCACGGCGTCGTGGTCCAGCACGGCCAGCTTTGGCCGTCCTTCGGTGCCGCTGGTGGGCACGACCAGGGCGGCATTGGATGGGACGGGCTCGGCCGAGTCCAGCGGCCACCACGATCCTGCGTAGATGGCGGCGGGTCGCGCCGCCTGCAGCAGACGCTCGCGCTCGGCGGGAGGCAGCCGGTCGTCCACCGGCAGCACGGCTGCGCCGGCATCCCAGATTCCCTGGATGAGCGAGGGCCACTCCGGCCCCGGTGGGATTGCGATCGCAGCCAGGTCGCCGGCGCGAAGCCGCGGCATGCCGCTCATCGGTCCGATTTTCGCGGCGTTTCCACGCCGGGTAGGCTATCGGAAGTTTCGAGCAATCGCTCTAGGAG
>JBKKBA010000042.1:0-4874 GCA_046714275.1 Actinomycetota bacterium | reverse complement strand
ACGGCACCCACGTCGCCGGCATCGTCTCAGGAACCGGAGTCGGCGGCCAGGGCGAGGACTTCACCGGCGTCGCCCCCGAGGCATCGCTGGTCAACATCAAGATCGCCGACGTTCACGAAGGCGTCACATGCGAAGTTCCCTGCGATCTAGGCTGGGAGATCAACGCTCTGGTGGCCTACGAATGGCTGATTGAACACCGCAAAGACGCCGTCTTCCCGGGCGGCATCCGTGTTGCGACGAACTCGTGGTCCATCGTCGAGGTTGACTCCGACGTCGAGCCCATCACGCTGATCGTGCAAGCCGCCTACCGCAAGGGCATCGTGAACGTCTTCGCGGCCGGCAACGCAGGCAGCGGCCCGAACACCGTGGCCCAAGGCCCGAACAGCCTGGAGGAGGTCATCACCGTCGGCGCGACCTGCAAGCGCAACGCCTACGAAACAACCGATACCTGCAAGGCCGGCGAGATCGCCGGGTTCTCCAGCCGCGGCCCGCAGGTTGACATCACCGCACCGGGCGTCGGGATCTGGTCGGCGATGGCACGACCGTCCGCGTACAGCCCGCTGGGCGCTGGCGGCGCGCCGCCAACAAGCAACGCCGCGCAGTCGCTGAACAACTCCGCGCTGTACATCTCGTTCAGCGGAACCTCGATGGCAGCGCCGCATATCGCCGGCATCGTGGCGCTGATGATCGAAGCGAATCCAAAGATCACGGCGGCGCAGGTCGAACAGGCGCTGATCAAGACGGCCGTGGATAGGGGTCCGCGGGGCTTCGACACCAGCTTCGGCTTCGGCCTGGCCGACGCCCACAGAGCCGTCGTTGCCGCCATCGGCCTCACTGCGCTGAAGCGCCGATAGCGCCAGAAGAAGACCAGGAGGGTCCCGGAACAGCGGGACCCTCCTTCCTTTGGCGAACCGCCGAACGCAGAAGGCCGCTCCGCGTCGCCAGGACGCGAAACGGCCTTCCGTATCGTGCGAACCGCGCCGTCCCCTCAGCTTCCTACCGGTACCGGTAGCTTGAGCGGATGACGCCCCAGATCAGGAGTGCAAGTCCAAACGCTCCTCCCAGGGCGCCGAACAGCTGCGGGTGCGATCGAATCGCCTCCCACAGGCTCTCCATTCCTTCACCTCGAGTTGCCTCTCACCCCGCTCCCAAGGGTTCGAGACGGTCCCTGTGGCCGACCGTCCCTAGAAGTATCGGCCGATGTCCGTTTCGCGTTCAGCAAGCACCCATTCCGCCCCCACCCCGGCCACCCAAAGGAAGTCTCTTCAGGCCTAAAGTGCCTAAAAAACCCTTCTAGCCGGGGGGTTTGCCAAGAGGAACGAGCCACGAGTAGCCTTCCCTCACGGTCGGGCCGGACCGGCCCCTCAGCCGGCCGGCCGGCCACATCGAGCCACCGCAAGTCGAGCACACCACATCGAGCCACACGAAAAGGGGAGACCGATGGCCGTGAAGTTCCTGTCCGACGAATGGCTCTCTGAAGTCGAGAGCCGTTTGAACTCCAACGAAGCATTTCAGAACGCGGCGCGCGGCCAATCGGCACGGCTGCAGCAAGAAGTTACCGGCACGCCCACCGGCGACGTGCAGTACGGGTTTGTTCTTGACGGCGGGAAGGTTCAGATTCAGCGCGGCCAGATCGACAGCGCCGAGGCCACGATCAACCAGCCCTACGAGACCGCCTCGGCTCTTTCCAAGGGTGAATTGACCGGGCAGGCGGCCTTCATGCAGGGAAAGCTCAAGATCACCGGGAACTTGATGAAGATGATGACGCTCCAAGGTGTGCTTGCGGCGATGCCGGCCGCGGTCGCCGATCTGGACGTCGAGTACTAGCCTCCGTTCGGGAGGGAGGCGGGCACTAGCCCGCCTCTCTTTGTTTTCCGGCCATGCCCTCCACCAGCGCCGCCGCGGCCGTCGCACCACCCAGGCCGGCCGATTGTCGCGCGATCTGCTTAGCTCTTTGTGCGAAGCGGGGATCCCTCAGCACACGACGGAGCGACCGATACACCCCGCCGGCCCCACCCGCCGGCCCGGCCACGATCGCGGCCCCGGTACGCGCGGCCCGCGCGCCGTTCTCTTTCTGATCACCGTGCTGGGCAACCACCACCAGCGGCACTCCCGCCGCAAGCGAGCGCGCCGTGATCCCGCCGCCGCCGTTGCACACCACGGCATCGACCAAACGCAACAGAGCCCCGTGCGGCGCACCACGAACGACGCGCACGCGATCGGGATCGTACGGCGGGACCTCATTCGCGCCGGCAGTCACGACGGCCCGCGCACCAAGTCGCTGCACCGCCTGCACGGCCGCAGCCGTCATGCCTCCGGCGTGCGCGGTGCTGGAAGCGATCAGGACCAGCGGCCCGTCGCCGCCCGGCAGCAAGATCTCCTCCGACGGCGGATCCCACGCGCACGGACCCACGACGTGCGCCCGTCCGGGCCAGTCGGATCGCGGCGGCTCCAGCGCCGGCACGGTCGCCACCACGATCAGATCACGGCTGATTTGCGGATCCATGCGAGCCAAAGGCGCCAGCCCCAGCGCTGCGCGCGCGGCGTTGCACTCGTCGCGTCCACGCAGCAGGTCAACGTGCTGCGCGCGGCGCATGCGTTCGTGCCTCCAGCGACCAAGCCGCCCGCGCGCCGGCGGCAGCGCCGACCCAAACGGCGGAAGGTCCTTTGACGGCAGGTGCAGCGGATGCGGAACCACCGTCGCCCACGGAACCTGTCGTATGTCACACGCAAGCGCGGCGCCCAGCGTCAGCACGTCGGCCACGGCAACGTCCGGCCCGATCGCATCCAGATGGGGCAGGAACGCGCGCCCCGTGCGCATTGCCAGGCCGTATGGCTCGAATGGTCCGGCCGGCGGCGACTGCGCGACCGGAAGCGGCACGAACGCGCATCCTGCCGCGGCCGCATCGGCTTGAAAGCGATCCTCCATGCAAACGGTCACCTGATGCCCGCGCGCACCCAGAGCCTGCGCCACAGCCAGAACGGGATAGGAATGACCCGGTCCGGGCACGGCCGCGCACAGCACGCGCACGCGACGCCTACGGCTCGTCGAACTCGGCAAGCTCCGGCCCAGGCTCCATTGGATCGGCCGGACGCACGACCGCCGCCGCCGGCTCTGCCACGCGGCGGACGCCGAAGCGTTGCAGCATCGCCTCGCACAAGCGAGCCATGAACATGATCCCGTTCGCCCACAGCAGGGGAAGCCAGAACGGAATCGGGTCGGTATGGATGTGCCGATACTCGAACAGCCCGGCCGAGATCAGCATGGCTTCGGTCAGCGGGCCGGCGATCAGCACGGCAACGACGGGGATCGGGGACGCCAGGGCGACCATCGCCAGCGGACCCGCGCGCGCGGCCAGCGCAAGCACAAGCAGCCCCGCAAGCACCCACGGCCAGCGGTCGAAGAAGGCTGTCATGGCATAGATTGCCGTCAGCCAGAAGGCCTCGATGCCGGCGATGCGAGGCGACTGTTTTCTTGGCGCCGGATCGCCCAGCATGGTGAAAAGAACCCCGCCCAGCACGAAGGCAATCCCGAACTCCAGCGGGACCCACCACGGTTGTCCGGCGATCGTGGGGCTTCGGTAGAAGAGCGTTCCGGCTCGCACGTGCAACTGATCCCAGAACGTTCCCAGCACCGCACCGGTTACAAACAACGCCGGGTATGCAGCGGCGCCAAGCCGGGGTCGCAACGTCGCAGGCATCGAGCAGCACTCTAACGCCGGACCTTCAGGAAGTTCGGCGCAAAGCAGAACCAGTGCCGGCCGACGGGGCAGACTAGTCATTCGGGACCATCTTCGAAAACCACTCGAACGCTGTGAGTGGCGCTCCGTTTCCACCTGTGAATGCGCCGCCTGCTGCCTCTCCTCGCCCTTGCCGCCGCCCTTGCCGCGCCGCGGCCGTCGATCGCAGCCCCACCCACGAACACCGTCCCCGGCCGCGCGCTGGTGCGCTTCGCCACGGGAACACCCGCCACCCTGATCGCCGCAGCACATGCTCGAGCCAATGCGCGCGTCATCCAGACCCTTCGCGGGACCGGCTACAACCTGGTTGCCTTCGACGCTTCGCTTCCCATGGATGCCGTCCTTGGCTCGTATCGCAGCGACCCGTCGGTCGTGGTGGCCGAACCCAACTACATCGCCAGGATCGCGGGGCCGAACGACCCGTGCCTGACGGCTGCCTGCGCGGGAGTCTCCGGTCAGTGGAGCCTTGCCATGACCGACGGCACCGCGGCGTGGGACGGCGCGTACTTCACGGCTGCACAGAAGCAGGCCCTTCCGCGCATCACCGTCGCCGTTTTGGACACCAAGATCGACGCGTCGCATCCGGACTTCGTCAACTCGGGATCCTCCACGACGAACGCAACCGGCGGTGGCCAGTTAGACGTTGTGGGGGCTCGCGACTGGATCGCCGGATCGCAGCAAAGCGGATCGGCGGCTTACCACGGAACGTACGTGGCAGGCTTGGTTGCAGCCGCTACCAACAACGGCTCGGGCGTCGCGGCCATCGGTTCGCGCGCAACGATCCTGCCGCTGACCGTCGTGGACGGCACCGGCCGCGCCGACGCCGCATCGCTCGCCGACGCGATTGTTTATGCGTGGCAGCGTGGAGCGCGAATCATCAACCTGTCGCTGGGGCTCACCGCCGACTCATCGACGGTCCGCGACGCGATCCGCACCGTCACCACCGGGACGAATCCATCACTGGTCGTCGCCGCCGCCGGAAACAACACCGGAAGCGCGGCGTTCTATCCCGGCTCGTATCCCGAAGTCATGTCGGTTGCCGGAACAAGCTCGTCCGACGCGCCGGCCGCATGCTCGAACTTCAACGCGAATGTCTCGGTTGCGGCCCCGGCCGAAAAGGTCGTGTCGCTTTCC
>JBKKBA010000041.1:0-2772 GCA_046714275.1 Actinomycetota bacterium | reverse complement strand
TATACAGCGCCTGCCGGAAAACGTGGAGATGGAGGAGATCATGTACCGGCTCTACGTCCTGGAGAACATCCGCCGCGGCCGGGAGGACGCCGCACAAGGCAAGACCATTCCCGCCGAAGAGTTGTTGCGGGATGTCGAGTCATGGTGAAATGGACGCCGCACGCCCAAAGGCAGTTACGTCATATCCACGATTACATCGCCCAAGACTCGCAGCATTACGCCAAGCAGGTCACGCAAGAGCTGGTGAACAAGAGCATGACGCTCGATGCGCTGCCGCGCATCGGCCGCGTCGTACCGGAGTAGCCAGCGAGTTCCAGGAGCTGCGCGACAAGGCATCGCGCGACGAGCCGACGCTCCTGGACCACTACGGCTCGCGGAGGACGCCGGCGAATTCTTCGCTCGTGGCCACGGAGTCCTCCTTCGAATAGCCGGACGCTTGTCCCAAGGCGTTGCGCCGGCCGCACCGGAGTAGGCGTACGGCTGACAGAAATTACCGGCCGCCGCGGGCATGCGGTCAGCGGGCAACTCGTGTGCCGGTGGCACAGCCCGTGCTATGTCACATCGGAACTACGGCTACTCAATGTTAGGCGGGAAATGCGACACACCCTCGCGAAATGGCACCGTTTCGCTGAGTAGCCAATTTAATATGATTCCCGACGCCGCCATGCGCTTTGCTGCTTCTGTCCCCAGGCGGCGCCTGCTACTACCACTACATGGAGAACAGCCCGATGGTAAACCTGCGTGAACTGATCGAAACGTACGTGAAGCGTGTCCGTGAACTGGCCGACCATGTTCGCGGAAATGAGCAAGCGACCAAGCAGAGCCTCATTGGCCCATTCTTTACAATGCTGGGCTACGACCTCACCGATCCTCGCGAGTGTCTCCCGGAGTATAAGGCGGACTTCGGGAAGGAACGCTCCTCCAAGCCGATAGACTGGGCCTTCCGCAACAACGGGGCGTTTTCCTTCTTCGTCGAAGCCAAGGAGGTCGGCCGTAAGCTAGCTGGGTTTGACGAGCAACTCTTCGACTATTTCGGGAAGGCACCTTCGGTCAAGTTGGGCATTTTGACAAATGGCGCTCAATGGAGGTTCTTCACCGACCTCACCCACTCCAACGTGATGGACAAGGAGCCCTTCGCTAAGTGGGATATCTTCAGCGAAGAGCCCCCTCCTCTCGACGTGATCAGCCTGCTTCACAAGTCACAATTCAATCCGGAGCTGATCCGTGCCTATGCGCAGCGGCAGCGTGCGCAGAATCTGCTCGTAGGCGAGATCACGAAGTTGCTCGAGCCGGCGCCGGAGTTTGCCAAGCTCGCCATCGCAAACATTGAGACTCGGAATCTTACACAAGCAGTCGTCGAGAGTTGGAAACCCGTGGTGGCCAATGCGTTAAGCGAGTGGGCACGCCAGAGAATGTTGACGGTCGCTCTGACGACACCCCTGGCATCGCAGCCTGAAGCCAAGGTTAACGCTCTGAAGACCGAAACGACTTCCGAGGAGTTGCAGGCATTCGAAACGACCAAGGAAATTCTAGGGCCTGAGTGCGTTATCGGTTATGAGGACTCAGCCGCCTACTTCAAAGTGCATCTCGCCGGGAGGCGCACGTGGGTCTTCGTGCGGTTTCAGATCGGAAAGCGTCAGACAAATATTTGGGTCCCACTGCCTCAGCCGCAGGCTGCCGCACTAACGCCGGGTCGCTCCGTTACGGTGCAGTCGGGATGGTCGGTCATCGCCCTTGAGCTAGGAACCCCGCTCACCGAAGTGGCCGATCTGCTTCGAGCCGCGTTCGTATATGTGAAGCAATCCAAAGAGTCTGGTGCACCCGGCGACGATTCGGCGGCGCCGTAGCCCTGCTTCATGATCGTGCTCCGGGCTTCTCGATAGGTTCGAGGGTGCGCTGGACGGAACGGCTCGGTGACAAAGATGGTGATCCGCGGCGGCGCGCCACACTGCGTACACTGCAGGAAGCCCTCGTAGATGCGGATCGGAAGCCCGGCCCAGCCCGCGTCGGGCGCATGCCCGAAGGGCGAGCCGCCGGATGGGAAACCATGCGGCGGAACCCGTTTCACGGTTCCGCCCTACGCGTGCTCGGCCGGGTAGCCATCGAGACTGTTCCGGGTGAAGACTGCCGTGCGCTACCACGCGGGACGCCTTTGCGCTCCGACCGGAGTTACGCTATAAGCTCCCGGCTGAGCTGGCCCAGTAACGGGTCGCTTCGGTTATCGGTTAGATGACGACACGGATGAAGAAAGAGGACGTGCTCGCCTGGATCCATGGGTTCAAGGCCACGCGTGAGGTGGAGCGAGACTTGGCCCGGAAGGAACCCGTCGATTCGGCACGATCGGTGGCCATAGGGTTGAGCCTCACCGAATTTGCCAGGCGCTGTGGCGGGGGGGAGCTCGGGCGTGACCGGACCCGAGACGACGATGTCCGGATCGTCCGAGAGCGCTGGGCGAAATTGCGGCGGGCGTACCGGTTGTGAACACCGCGCGGGACTTTTCGTCTGCGATCAGGGCCCTCATGACGGTGCTTGATGAGGGTCTGCCAGGGATGATCATCGGAGGCGTGGCCGTGATCGCGCTGGGATTTCCGCGAACAACGGTCGATATCGACGCGACCGTTTGGGCCACGCTCGATGACCTGGACTTTCTTATGGGGCGGCTTGAACGCGCAGGAATCGCGCCTCGAATCGCGGGGGCCATCGACTTTGCGAAGACCAACCGCGTGCTGCTAATGAAACACTGCGATTCCGGGGTGCCGATCGACATCAGCC
>JBKKBA010000040.1:0-9413 GCA_046714275.1 Actinomycetota bacterium | reverse complement strand
GTATTGCCGTCGATCGAAGCAAGGTCGTTTAGCGCTTCGGCGACGAAAGCTTGAGCTTGATGGTCGGTGGCGGCCAGCGAAGCCTGTTCCAGGTTGCGCTGAGCGCTCTGGATCAGCAGCGGGGCAGATTGCGCGTCGGGTGACCGCAGCGACAGCGCCGCAAACGACGCTGATCCCAGCAACATGACGGCGGCAAGCCCGCCGATCGCAACTTGCACCCGGCGCTGGCGGGGACGGAAGGCGCCGGCCATGGCGGCTTCAGCGGTGTGAAGCCGTTCCCGTTGCTCGTCCAGGATCCCGATGGCAGCCTTGTACTGGCCGCTGCGAACCATGGAGTTCGCGAACGACTCGGACAGGGTCAACTCATCCTGCAGGCGCGCCAGCGTCTCCTCGAACTCAGGAAACGAGCTGCGCTTGCGGCGGAATCCAAGAAGTGAGCCCATGTCCTCCCTCTAGCGGGACCAACCGTAGGGTTTTTCCTGCGATCTGTCCAGCGATCAGGTCAACCGTCCGGGTACGTCCGGTTCCGGATTGTCCTCCCAAGAACTTCGACGCCGTGGCCCGCGCCCCTGCAAGAAGTTGTGCCGATCTTGTCGCGGCCTTTGTTGTCGTACCCCTCACCTAGAGTCCAAGCATGAACGAATCTTTGGACAAACCAGACATGAACAGGGAATGGGCAGAGCAAGCAAGCGTGGTCATCGACCCACGGATCGCCGAGTTGTGGGCGGCTCTTTGGGAGAGGGAACAGCCGTGCCTGCCGGTTGACGACGTCGCCGGTTTCCTGCGGCTGGCGTATTTGAGCGGTTATCACGACTCCCTGTCGGATCCGGTCCGCGGAGCGCTCTTTCGGCGCCTGGGCTTGCGCGTGCCCCGGCGGGTCAAGCAGACGTCTGAAGGCCCTCGGGGGTCCTTATAAGCGCGGCGCGGCAGTTCGGGCACGTGATCTGCTCCGACTCACCGTGAGCGAATCGCCACGCGCAGGCCGGGCAAACGTCCCAGTCCACACCGGCCGGCGCTCCAGGATCCGCCGGCGGTGCTCCCGGTGAAGAAAACGGCGAAGGAATCGGTGCAGTCCCTGTCGAGCCAAGGGCGCCCAGGTCAAACGGCGACGCCGGCGCGGCCGGGGCCCCCCGCACCGCGTTCCGGGTCCCACACGCGGGACACAGGAACTCGCCGGCGCCGGCGACTTACAGTTCTACCCGACATTTCCCGCAGCGAACGATCATCAGGCCCAAATCGTACCGGCGCGTCGGTGCAATGACGATTCGGTGCGTAGCTCGTCGGGTTCGTCCTTGCCATTCGCTTCCCCGGCCCCGTGAAGCGTCAAGGTTGCCTCTCCGCGATCCGACACAGGTAGAAGCCCCCCTATGACAACCCCGCCGATCGATACTCGTCCCCAACGCTGCCCTGTGTGTGGTGAGCAGGCGTTGGAGCGCAACCTGGTGAAGATGCAGCGTCCGTCGCTCCCGATCGAGGCGCTCGCTTGCACCGCTTGCGGGGAATGGTGGTTCGAGTCCTCGGGCGTTCGTCTGAGCTTGCGAACTGCCGTCGAGCGCGGCCTGACGGGCTGATCGCCATCCGGGTGGCCCGCCACCCACGCAACCCTCGTATGCTTTGAGGCGGTGGACGCCTCGATCGTAGTCGTCGGCGACGAAATCCTGTCGGGTCACGTCCGCGACGCCAACGCGCACTTCATCGCCACCCGGCTGGCCTCCCACGGTCACGCGCTTCGGCGAGTCGCCATTGTCTCCGACGATCCTGCCGACATCGCCGACGCCATCAGGCGCGACATGGCCGATGAAGCGATCCGGCTGGTCTTCGTCTGCGGCGGGTTGGGACCCACCCACGACGATCGCACCATGGAGGGTGTGGCTGCGGCGCTCGGCATTCCGCTGGAACCGTGCGCCCCGATCGCAGAGCGGATCGCGCAGATCGCCGGCACGGTTCAAGCCGCCGCGTTTGAAGGCGATCCGTTGGGAATGCCGGGCCTTCACAAGATGGCCTTGGCGCCGGCTGGGGCCCAAGCGCTGCAGTGCGCGTCGGGCGTGATTCCTGCCGTGACGATGGAATCCGGCGCGGTGCGGCTTGTTGTGTTGCCGGGCCCCCCGCGTGAGTTGGAAGCGGTCTTCCGCGAAACCGTCGAGCCGCGCTTCCTGGAGGGGACCGGAGCATCGATCGTTCGGGCCGAGATCGAGCATCCCTTTCCCGAGTCGGCACTGGCCGCAGCGCTGGCCGCTGCCGAAGCCGCGTTCCCCTCCGTCAAGATCGGCTCGTATCCGATGCCGGATCGCGTCCTGATCCGCATCGCCGGCTCGCAGGAGACCGTGGAGGGCGCCATCCAGGCCGTTCGCGCAGCCATCGACCAACTGTCCGGTTCCGACGATGGGCGCCGGCTGCTGGACCTGATGCGCTCACGCCGGCAGGGCTGAGCCGTCCTCGGTGCCGGTCTCCCCGGTGCCGCCGTTGAACTCGAAGTGCATCCCGTCGGGGGTCAGCCAGACGCCGCCCCACGCAAACCCGTGATTCGCCATGATCTGGATCAGGCGGGAATCCTGCGTCGGGGGATGCCCGAACGCGTTTGTCGACGGGTTGATGTCCACGGCGATGCCCCAGGTGTGGCGCGAGATGTTTTGCGTGTCGCCGAACTGGACCCGAGGGGCGTAGCAGAACGACTGCTCGGTGACCAGCCCGGACAGTCCGGCAGCTTCCAGTTCACGCATTGCGTCGGCCAGCGGCTGAAGGATCAGACGGTGGCACTTCAACAGTCCCAGCACCGGAATGTGAGTTTCAGAGATGCTGCGCTCGATCCATTTCGGGTCGGGCTCCAGCCAGCGGCCTTCGGCCTCTACGAACGAGAACTCGCCGAACCGTTCCTTGATCTCGCCCAGCGCGAGCAGCCGGCCGGCAGCCGGGGTCTGAACGTCGGCGTCCGATCCGACGCGCACGGGAACCGGCGACGCCAGCAAGGGAGCGGCACGCTCAACGGTGGAACGCTGCGAGCGATCGACTCCGACGATGACCCGGCGCTGGCCGATCACACCCAGTTCACGGGCGACCTTCAAGGGGATGAGCGCCTCCACCCCGGCGGTGCGTGCGTCGTCAATCACGGCGGCTACGATCAGCGTTGCTCGTTGATCCTTCAATCCGATCGTGATCGATCCACCGGGGGAGAGTCCCCTCATCCGCGCGGTCACCGTGGGAATGATTGCCTTGCCGTCGGCAAGGTGCCGCGAGATCTGGTCGTCCGCGTCCGGAAGGGACTCGGCCGCCGCGATCGAAAACGGCAGCACCGTTCCGGCTTGCCGTGCCGGGAGCGCGGGCGCGCCGTCGATGCGCACCAGGTTGACCAGCGCCGAGGTCGATACGCGGGTCCATCGAACGCCGGTCATCCCTGCAATCGATGCTTGCAGCCCGTCGGGGAGCGCTCTGCTGGCGTGGACGATCACGGTTTCCGGTCGCTCGGAACGCCCCTCGGTAAGCTCAGGCGCGCGTTGCGATGACGGCGCGGCCGTGCACGCAGCCGTCACCGAAGCGATCAGCGCAAGCACAAAGCCAAGAGGTTTTTGCACGGTCCTTCGATTGTGACAGGTGCAGCAACCCAGCGTGAGCCCCATCTTCCGGACATTCACAACCAAAGCCGGACCCAGGCCGAGGAATTCCGCGCAGGCGCGCTCAGATGAGACGGATCGTTGCAATCTGCCAGCCGCGCAGCGGCAGTCGCAGGGTTCCGTCCACTTCGCGAAGGGCCGTCAGGCTTGCCCCGGTGAGGTCAACCAGCGCCGCGCTTCCCGCACGAAGAGGAGCCCCCACGCGGATTTGCGCATCCACTGCGTCGTCGCAGGCGTTGTAGACGCGCACGTCGATCGCGCCGTCGCGACGCTCCAGGGCGGACAGTTGCACGCTTCCCGGTTCGATCGAAAGCGCCGAGCCCGACGACGGCAGCTCGCCCTCACCGGCGGGAGCCGATGCCGCGAGCATTGGATAGCAAAACGTCTCTGCGGCGCGCGCCACCTCTGCGGTCTGCCAGTCGCCGGCATGCGGGTACAGAGCCAACTCAAATCGATGCAGGCCCGGCAACTGAGCGCCGGGCGCCGGCAGCATCGGGCCGGCAGGGCCCGACCGGGTTGAGCAGTCCTGCCGGGACAGCCATCCCACGCAGCGCAACAGCGTCACCGCGATGTCACGACCGTCGCCGGCGATCTGGTATTCGGGCGTGCCTCTATGCAAAACCGCGATCCCGTACCGCCCATCCGAAGCGTCCACCCATCGCCGTGACGGGAAGGTCGGCGTCGGCGCCTCGTGCACGCCTCCCTCCGCCTCCAGTCCCCGGCGTGTGACGCCGAACGCCGCGTCGGCATCGGATCCGTCCACGGTGAAGGGAAGCGGGACGTGCAGGCGCAGGCGGTGATCGGAGGCTGTGTTGTCGACCAGAACCGTACAGCGCGCGAAGGGCTCCCCGGCGCGCACGGCCCACCGGATCGTCACCGGCATCGTGACCGACCGGCGCGTGCGGCCTCGCCGCGACGCATCCAGCGACTGCGGAACCCGCCACGCCTGCGTGACTTCGATGGTCGCTTCCAGCGGTCCTTCGTTCACCACCAAGGTCGCAGTGGACGCGGGCGCATCAACGATCACGTCACGAGCAGGCGGCGAATACGTGTACTCGTCTCCGGCGTCTCCGCCGTCGCGCAGCCCGATACCCTCGATCCGTAGTCCGGTTGCATGATGGATCAGCGTCGTCCGTCCGTCGTCGCCAACCTCGACCCGGACGATGCCGTTGTCTACGGCTCGCTCGTTGCAGGACACAAGGCTTTCGGCTTCGTCGTTGCTTGTGACGGCAGTCAGCGCAAGCCAGCCCAACCCGCCGGCCGGCGGCGACTCGATCAGAACGCGTGCCAAGGGCGGGCCGGTCCCGATGACGCGGAAGCGGGCCCGAGGGGCCGTCAGCGCCGCCTGCTCGACGGTTCGCTTCGCCGCCTCAACATCAAACCGGCCGGCCGCCACCGGTCCAAGGTCCAATCGCACGGTGCGAATGCGACCGGGCAGAAGCTCCATGCGGTTGACGAACAGCGTGCCCATCTGCCGCGAATGGATCGTCGGCACGATCTTCGCCAGTTGAGCGCCGGGAATCGTCATGTCCACCACGACCTGCTCGGTCTCTTCCAGCGCTTGCACTCGCAGCGGCGTTCCGCCGGGCGCAACGAATCGAGCCAGCGGCGCCGCGGCCGGCAGCATGACCGTCGCTTCGACCGGCCCCGACCGGGGGAACGGCGACGGGTTGAAAACCACCACGCCGCCGGCCGGCCGGGAAACCTGCGACGCCAGCCGCTCCAGTCCGCCCCCGGCAACCAGCGACGCGATCCGGTGCGCGCGCTCGTAGCGTCCCGCAACCGCGGCGGCGACCGCGTCGATGCCGCAGCCGCACACCGAGTCGTGGGCCGAGTTCTCCACCATGCCGCGCCAGGCTTCGTCCAGCATCGTGCCGGGATCAAAGCCCGACAGAGCCGCCAAGGGCTCGGCGTGGCGTTCCAGCGCCGATGACGCGGCGAACTCCGCCTGTTTCAGCGGCATGCGCGCGCTCAGCACCCCCATCAAAAGGTTGGCCCGCGCGCTGGACCGCATCTCGCCGTGCCACGACGGCAGTCCGTCCGATGGAAGCAGCGAAACGTATTCGCCCAACGGACCGATCCGGAACTCGATCTCGTCTTGTGCCGCGTTGGCTTCGGCGAACAGGTCCGGCAGGTGCGCCTGCGGGCCTAGATGGTCGCTGCCGCACATCGCCAGCACCGCGCCCTCCGGGCGGAAGGCGGCCATGTCCTCGACAATGCGCTTGGCGCGCACCATCAGCTCTTCGAAGGATTGCGGTAACGTCGCCGCGTTTGAATACGACGTCGCCAGGTACATGGTCCGTAGCCGGGTCCCGTCGGGCGCTTCCCACCAGAAGACCGGACGGTCCACGGCGAACGGGACGCCCCGCCACACCACCGCTTCTGCCATGCCGGCCAGCGACAGGATCTGCGGCATCTGTGCGATGTGGCCGAACGAGTCTGGGATGTAGCCGATTGTTGGCCGCGCGCCCAGCCGGCCCGCCGTAGCCATCCCTTGCCGCAGGTTGCGCACGATGGTTTCGGGTGAGCAAAGGAACTCGTCCATCAAGATCCGCCACGGGCCGACGGCCAGTTTTCGGTCGCGAACCAGCGCTGCCACGCCGGACTCCGCGCCGGGGCGCAGCAGCAGGTAGTCCTCGATGGCGGCCGTCTGTCCGTCGAAATGAAAATGGAACCGCGAATCCGCTTCCAGGACCTTCACCAGGTCATCCACCACGCCCAGCAGGCGAAAGCGGTAGCCCTCGAACGGCTCGTACCACTCGCGGTCCCAATGCGTATGGGGAAGCACGTGAAGGATCGTTCGCGCAGGCATCGGCGCGCCGAGTATAGCGAGGGGGTCTTATCGTGGCAGCCGCGCGCTTCGGATCCGGGTACCCTCGCGTCATGAGCGACACCATCGAGCGCGCGATACAGGTGCTCACCTCAGACGAGTGTTCGGCGATCGTGGACATGGCGCTGCGCCGTCGCGACGGGATCGTCGAGGCGCATGCGGCCGGGGGAAGCGTCGGCTTCACGGCCGCGGGCGCGCAGTGGGTTCGGGGCCGGAATCCGTTGGAACGCCAGGATCCCGGCGCCCTGTCCCCGCTTCAAACCGAGCGGGCCGGCGTGCGGCCGAGCAACGGCGACAACCAGTATCCCTTCGCCTATGACAACATCGCGCACCTGTTCGATGACCCTCGCGCGCCCGACATCGCCGTCGTCCACACCCCGGCGCACAACTGGGAGGATCGCGGCGGGCACCGCGGCGAGCACGGCTCGCCCGGCGTGGTTCAGGCCCGCGCACCGTTCATCGTGGCCGGCCGCGGCGTGCGGCGGCTGGGCTCGATCCCGCAGGCCGCCCGGATGATCCAGGTTGCCCCGACGCTGTGTGCGCTGGCCGGGTCGCCCCCGCCCTTGGGCGCCCAGGCATCGGCACTGGAGGATGTGCTGGACCCAGATGACATCCCCAAGCACGTCGTTGCCTTCCTTTGCGACGGCACCAACGCGAACGTGCTCTACGCGATGGCGCGTGCCGGCGACCTTCCGAACACCGCTCGGCTGATGGCCGACGGCACCGTCTTCGAACACGGCCTGATCGCATCGTTTCCGACGGTGACGCTGGCCAACCACACCACCGCGCTGACGGGCGTGCATCCCGGCGTGCACGGGGTCCTGCACAACGCCTACTTCGACCGCTCGACGGGCCGGCAGATCCTGACCAATTCGCCGGCGACGTGGCATCTGGCTCGAAACGAGATCGCGCCGCATGTGGAAACGGTCTTCGAAGCCGTCGGCCGCTCCCAAGCCGGCTTCACCGCGTCGGTCAACGAACCTTGCGATCGGGGGGCGTCGTACGCGACGTTTGATGCCGTGCGCGATGGGGGAGAGGTCGTGTCGCGGTTGCAGGCCGCGATGCCGAACCCCATGGACGTGCCGCTGGCCACGCAGGCGTTTGTGCGGGATCGGGCGGAGTACGCCTGGTCCACCGCGGCCGATCACATGGCCGTGATCCAGGCCAAGGCGCTGTGGAGCGGTGACGACGGCAACCCCAGGCCGCGGTTCACCTGGATCAACTTGATCTTGAACGACGCCGGCAATCACGCCGGCGGTCCGTACTCCGACATCGGGCATGCGGCGCTGCGCGATACCGACGCGCGGCTGGGGGCGATTCTGGACGCGATGGACTGGGGGGGCGGCGACACGGCCTTCGTGGTTCTGGCCGACCACGGGATGGAGGAGTCGGATCCCGACTGCACCGGCGACTACACCCAGGCGCTCAAGGACGAGGGCATCCCGTTCCGCGACGAAGGATTCGGGTTTCTGTATCTGGAGTAATCAGTTGGGGAGTAATCAGAAGGCGAGCAAGCAGAAGGGGCCGGAGAACCCGACCCCTTCGCTTCGTCTTGATCGTCCGCGCCGCGGGGGGAGCCGCGGCCGGGCGGATGGCTACGCCGCGCGAGGAGCGCGCCGCTCGATCTCCATCGCTTCGTCACGCTGACGGCGGCCGTAGCCTTCGATCAGGCCAAGCAGCTCGTGCCAGATGTAGGCCGTGCCGGCCACGATCAGACCCGTAAACAGCGGGCCCATCCATGCCTCGCGGACGCCGATGTTCCAAGCGGCGAACAGCGAGTAGTCCAGCACTTCCGTGACGACGATGCCCATGCCAAGCGTTGCCAGAAGACGGATGCTCGAGTCGTCCTTGCGGAGCAAACCCGTGAGGAAGTCCACCGTCTTGTAGGCGGCTAAGCCGAGCAGTGCAACGATTGCAAAGTCGTGCATTAAGAAGCCACCTCCTTTCGGGATATAGGACGTGCGGTGGAGGCCGGCGGTTACAGCAGGTAGGGTTTCCCCGCTCCAACCTGCCCCGACCCGATCCGATCTGCCCGATCCGCCCCGATCCGCTCTGACCAGGAGGTCTCCGGCCGATGTCCGACGAACCCGTTCTGGTCCAGCGATCCGGCGGGGTCGTGACCTTGACCTTGAACAGGCCCGACCTTCGGAACGCGATGACGGCCGAGCTGACCGAAGCCTTCGTGGCCCAGGTCGAGCTGGTGCGAGCCGACGAAGACGTCCGAGCTCTGGTGGTGACCGGTGCGGGCCCGTCGTTCTGCGCAGGGGGGGATCTGTCGTTCATTCGTCCCGGTCCCGACGCCAGCGTCCCCGACATCCGCGCCAAGATGCGCGCCTTCTACGGCAAGTTCCTGGCCGTGCGGTCCCTGGACGTCCCCACCATCGCCGCGATCAACGGGGCGGCGGTAGGCGCCGGCCTTTGCCTGGCGCTGGCATGTGACATCCGGGTTGCGGCCTCAGACGCCAAGATCTCAACCGGGTTCACGCGGCTGGGGCTGCATCCGGGCATGGCGGGGACGTATCTGCTGACGCGGTTGGTGGGCACGGCGCGGTCGGCCGACCTGATGTTCACCTCGCGAACCGTCAACGGCGACGAAGCATTGGCGCTGGGATTGGTCAATCGCGTCTGCGAGCCCGGACGGCTGCTGGACGATGCGATGGAGCTGGCACAGCAAATCGCGGCGAACGCTCCGCTGGCGGTGCGAATGGTTAAGCGAGCCATTCAACTGGCAGAACGTGCCGACTTAGAGACGATGCTGGAGTACGAGGGGCTTGCTCAGCCGATCACGATGGCGACGGAAGATTTGATCGAAGGGCTGGATGCCGTGAAGCAGAAGCGACCACCGGTGTTCCGCGGACGCTAACCAGCCTTGCAACGACTTCCAGGTCTGAGATTCTGCGACAGGCCCTAACGTCCGGAAAAAACTTTACGAGAAAAGCAGCGGCTCCGATCGACCTTTGGGGCCGCCGATGCCT
>JBKKBA010000039.1:0-4707 GCA_046714275.1 Actinomycetota bacterium | reverse complement strand
CGGGGCAGAGCAGGGAAGCCGGGAACTGGCGTCGAATCCTTCCAAATGGTAGGAACCTAGGTAACCATGCCCCCGAAAGGACACCCCATGCCCTCGCTGCGCCGCGCAGCCGCTCTCATCGTCGCCCTTCTGGCGCTAACCGCCTTTGCCGCGACGCCGGTCCGGGCAGCCGGCCTGGTCTACGTCACCGGCCCCGCCGGTCAACTCACGAACTTCACGGTGCCGCTGTGGGCTCACCCGGCCGGAAGCACCGTGACGTTCGTCAACCTGGACGCCGCGTCGCACGACGTTGTCGCCGAATGCATCTCCGTGACCCCGTGCACGCTCAACAGTCCCGGCGCGTACGGCTCCGATGAACCGTACTGGTGCAACCCCGGGCCCGGCCAGACCCAAGATCCGTATCCGGCCGGGAAGTGTCCGCTGTTTTGGAGCCCGCTGGTGGGGTTGAGCGGCGTGACGCCCGTCCACAACATCGACTTGATCCAGCCGGGACTCGTCTACCGGTTCCGGTGCTCGATCCACGCAAACATGCAGGGCACGCTCGTCGCGCTTCCCGGCGTATGACGGACGGCCCGTTAGGAAAGGGGAGAAACATGCGGAAGGTTTTCGCGCTCATCGGCGCGCTGACGCTTGTCGCACTGGCATTCGCGCCCGCTACGGCCGACGAGATACCGAACCCCACCGAGCGCTACGTCCCCCGGCTGCCGGGCATCGAAGAGAAGATGTCGTTCCTCTTTGGTCCCTACACGATCCCGCCGGGGAACGACCTGAACCGCGTGACCCTGGATGTGCCGACGAAGACCGGGTTCTACACCTCCGTCGCTCCCCGCCTGGTCGACCCGGTGACGGCGGCAGAGCCGCAGGGCCAGGTTGCGCACATCCATCACGCGCACTGGCTGCGCGTGTCCACCGATCCGCAGGAGCACCCCTACAACATCGGCGTCGAGGAATACACGCAGGGCGCGCACCTGTCGTGGGTCTTCGGGACCGGTGAAGAGCGCACGCAGGGATCCCTGAACGATCGCGCCTCGTACGTTCCGGGTCAGGCATACTCCTACGGCATCTTCATCAAGGGCGAGCAACCCCAAGCGCTCATCTACATGATCCACAACAAGACGGCCGCACCGCTCAACCTCTACGTCGCGCTGGACGTGCAGTTCGTGCACGGCTCCCGCGACCAGATCAAGGCTGCGGCCGATTGCGGTCCGTTGTTCGAAGCCTCGCCGCAGATGACGTGCCGCGCCGGCCGCGACTACCGGCCTCTGACCGGCGTGCTGTGGGGAACGACCTTCGACGTGCCGCGCGGCGTTTCGAACTTTACCGCCAACGAATACCAGCACCCGCGCGACATCGATCCAGAAAATCAAGCCCTGGGGCTGGGCAAGATCTTCACCGCGCCGTGGAATGCCGAAGTGGTGGCCAGCGGCTCACACACGCATCCATGGGGCAAGAATGTGGTCGTGGCCAACCTTGGACCTAAGGATTCGGGCTGCGAAGCCGATGTGGACGGCGACGGCTACCCCGGCACCACGATCTTCAACTCTCGCAAGATCGAGCACGTCAGCGCAGCCTTCGCCTCGGAGGATTATCAGATGGCGGCAACGCACGCGGCGTTCCGCGCGCCGATTCACGCCGGTGACCGCATCAGCCAGTTCGGCGTCTACCGGAACGATCTCAGCCCGTCGTACGAGGCGATGTCGTTCACCGGCATCTATGTTGACCGCGAGGCGACGATTCCCGCCGCCACCGGCTGCAACGCCGCTTCCTATGGCTCGGTCCGCCTGGACGACCCGGCCGCCGACGCCACCGAGAACGCCGTGCCCAACCACGCTTTCGCCGCGCAGCCCGAGCCGCTGTGCGGCCTGGCCGCACCACATGATGCTCCGTGCAACCGTCCGGTGCCGGCGCGCGAACCCGGTATAGCCACGACACAGGTCCACATCAGCGGATTCCTGTACGCGCCCGGCGACCAGGCCCTCAGCGGCGCGCTGGGAGCGCCGCCACGCGTCGCGAAGGGCCAGAAGTTGCGCTTCTTCAACGAGGACGGCGCCGCCGTGATCCGTCACAGCATCACGTCGTGCCCGTGGCCGTGCAACGGTCCCTATGTCGCCAACTACCCGCAGCCCGATGGGCTGTTCGACTCGGGGCTGCTGGGCAACATCGACCCGATCGACGGCGCTGGGGTCGGGAACCCGCCCGCGTACTGGTGGGACCTTGACACCACCGCTCTGAATGCGGGCGCATACTCGTACTACTGCCGGATCCACCCCTGGATGCGTGGAGCGTTCGAGGTCGTCTAGAGCCTCAACCAGACTGTGCGGCCCCGGCGATTCGATGCCGGGGCCGCGCTCGTGTACGCCCTCACGCGCGCGGGCCGAAGCGCGGCGTCTCAAGGGCCTCTCGCGGTAAGATCCCTTCAAAGCCGCGCATCATCCAGGCCGCGGTCACTGCGACGATGTGATCGCGATCCAAGGGCTTGTCGGCCAGCCACCAACGCGCCATCTCTTCGGCCACGGCGACGATCGCGCGGTTGTACAGCTCAACCAGGACGGGCGAAGCGTTGACCGGCTCGCCGATGGCGACGGAGCGCTCGGTCATCGTGGCGATGACCTGCTCGCGCACGGCTCGGCTTCGCTGGACGATCCCGGGATCCGCCGTTCCGGCCGGTCCGAAGATGACCCGGAATCCGTTCGGATTCAGGTCGGCGTAGTCCATGAATGCCGCCAAGCCCGTCTTCAGCGAATCGGCCAGCTTCATCCGACCGGTCGAGGCAAGGATTGCCAGCATGTGCGAACGGAACCGTTCCTCCTCCCGCTCCAACAAGGCGAAGTAGATCTCTTGCTTGCCGCCGGAGAAACAGTCGTAGAGCACCGGCTTGGTGGTGCCTGCCTTGCGAGCCAAAGCATCCATCGAAGCGTCCGCGAATCCGCCCTGGGCGAACAGTTCAAGCGCCGCGTCCAAGACCAAGGGCCGCCGGCGGGCCGGGCCTAGGTACTCCGCGCGCTCGCCGCCGTTCCTCCCATCGCCCCGGCCGTCGCCCCGCGCGCGTCGTTTGGTTCCGCCGGGTGAAACGACGTCCCGCCGAGTAGGTTTTCTGGATCTTCCGCCCATAGCAGGATCTTGACCTTTCGCCACGAATATTCAAGAATGCTACCCCACGGTAGGTTTTGTACCACGAGAAAGGCACCGGGTCCCAGCGCAGAAGCGGGCGAGCGCTTCCGCATCGGAGCAGGACATCAAGGCAAGGGGAGGACGCGACGATGATCCCTCGTTGGAAACGCTCGTGGAACGATCTGTCGGAAGCCCTGCCGGTTGACGTCATGCCGTGTTCGAACGGCGAGTTCTATCCGCCGCCGCCGACGCCGCAGCAGATCGCCATCATGGAGCTGGCCGAGCAAGAAACCGAGCGCTGGCGCCGGAAGATGAACATGTCGCGCAGAAGCTTTGTGCGCACCTCCATGGCGATGACGATCGGCTTCTGGGCAATCAACCAGGTGCACCGCGGCCGTTTCGGCTACTACGCGCCGGCGCACAACACCGCGACCACTGCCGCGTGCGACCTAGAGTGGAAAGACAACCCCGATCCCTACGCGACGCTTTCCAAGCTGCCCGGTGAGATGATCTTCGACGTCCAGTGTCACCACGTCGAATCCGACGGGATGTGGCGAGTGACGAACCCGGGCTTCGAGGCCTTCTTCGCCGGCATCTGGGGCCAGGCCGGACCTCTGACGTCGGGTCCCAAAGGGCGACCGGGCGTCCGCTCCGACGGATCGATCCGGGGTGGCGGCGCCGGCGAGCTGGACCCGATCGAGAACCTGTCGCGCTATCACTACTTGAAAGAGCTGTTCCTGGACTCGGCGACGACGATGACGGTGCTGTCGGCCGTTCCGGCAGCCCCCGACATCACCCAGCCGCTTCCGATCGACCGGGCCGCGCTGACCGTCCAGATGGTGAACGAGCTGGCCGGCTCGCAGCGGACCGTCATGCACGCCTTCGTAATGCCCAACCGCGGCTCGGCCGGAACCGTCGCCTCGCAGTTCGGGCGCGAGCCGCTGTACATGAAGCGCGAGTTCGAAACGATGGAGGAGCGCGCGATCAAGTACGGCAGTTTCCTTCGGGGATGGAAGACCTATCCGGCGTGGGGCGACATCCCGTATGCCAGCGGCTGGTTCTTCGACGACCCGCTGGTCGGCCAGCCGTTCCTGGAGCACGTGGAGCGGATCGGCGACAAGTACGGCCTGCCGCGCAACGTCGCCACGCACAAGGGGTTCGCGCTTCCCGCTTTCGACCAGCGGGCGGCATCGCCCCGCGACATCGGGCCGGCGGCATCGCGCAACCCGCGCGTCAACTTCATCGTCTATCACTCCGGCTACGACGGCGAGCCGATGCGCGCCTACGGCGCAGCCGTTGCCGGAAACACGATCGAAACCGACGGGGTCAACGGCGACCGGACGGTGAACTCCGCCGACCGGATGGTCAGCTCGCTGGTGAAGAGCCTGCGCGAGAACGGCTGGGATGCGACGTCGGCCGGCGCGACCGAGGAAGGGGTTGGCACGATCCCGGGCGTTCGGTGGTCCAACGTCAAGAACGTCTACGCCGAGATCGGCTCAACCTGGCGCAGCGTCATGGACAATCCCGACGCCGCCGTGCATCTGCTGGGGAAGCTGATCACCTACGTCGGGCCGAAGCGCATCGCGTGGGGAACCG
>JBKKBA010000038.1:0-8977 GCA_046714275.1 Actinomycetota bacterium | reverse complement strand
GTCGTTTCTGACCGTCGCCCGGCGCGGCGGACGCTGGTCGGTTGTGGACGACGCTGCCGTCGAGGACTTAGGGCTGCTGTCGGTGCGGAATCTCTGGGACTTCGGTCAGATCCAGATCCTGGAACGTGACGGGATCATGGTGGTGTTCCATCCGTCGGAGCGTTCGGCAGCGGAGCCGATTCTGGCTCAGGCACGTCGCGCGCGGAGCCGCGTGCGTCGGGACTGGCCGTTTCCGTGGCAGGACCCCATCGTGATCATGGTCCCGTCCACCGTCGGCGAGCTGGAACGCATCCTGCAGACCACGTTCGACCTGACCCAGTTCGTGGCCTTCGCCGCCTCCAGCGTCGAGCGGGATCAGGGATTCCGGCTGGCCGGAAACCGCATCTTTCTGCACTGGCCGAACTTCCGGAAGTATCCGTCGTCGTTCCAGGAAAGCATCCTTGCTCACGAGTTCCTGCACCTGGCGACCCGTGACATAGCCGGTCCCTACATAACGGCGATCATGGACGAGGGTGTCGCGCAGCACTACGGCGAAGGCGGCGGGGAGACCACGCAGATGCGCAAGCGAGTCCGGAACCGGACTCTTCCGTCGACGCTGGTACCCGACTGGTTCTTCCTGGCCGGCCCCCGCGACGACATCTTCCTGTCCTACGAGGAGGGCGCGTCGTTCATCCGCTACCTGACTCGTCGGTTCGGCCGGGACGCCGGGGCTCGCCTCTACAAGGCGCTGGGCACGATCGATCCCGTCTCGACGGGAACGTGGCGTTATCATCTGGACCGCGTTACCCAGCAGTTGTTCAAGCAGTCCTATCCCGCGCTTGAGAAAGCGTGGTTCCAGTCCGTGACGAAGGAGCTTTCGTGAAGCTGTTCGACGGTACCGACATCGACCCGGCGTCGCCCGAGGGCCGCGAGGTCCTGCGTCATTCGACGGCGCATGTGATGGCGCAAGCCGTCTGCGAACTGTATCCGGGCACGCGCTTTGCGATCGGCCCCGCGATCGAGGACGGCTTCTACTACGACTTTGACATCGGCCGGCCCTTCACGCCCGAGGACCTGACCAAGATCGAGCGAAAGATGCGCGGGATCATCAAGCAGTCGCAGCCTTTCGTCCGGGAAGAGCTGACGAAGGACGAAGGCCTGAAGGCCTTCGCCGATCAGCCCTACAAGCTTGAGATCATTGAAGGCATCGGCGCCGGCGCAGATCAGGCCGAGGACCAGGCCGAAGATCAGGCCGAGGACCTGGCCGAAGGCGGCGGCGCGGACGTCGTGACCGTTTTCAAGAACAAGGATTGGGCCGACCTGTGCCGCGGACCGCATGTCGCAACGACCGGGGACATCCCAGCCTTCAAGCTGCAGCGCATCGCCGGCGCCTACTGGCGAGGCGACGAGAAGCGACCCATGCTGCAGCGCATTTACGGCACCGCGTGGGAGTCGCAGGAAGCGCTGGATGAGCATCTGCACCGGCTGGAGGAGGCCGCCCGACGCGACCATCGGCGCCTGGGCCGGGACCTGGATCTGTTTAGCTTCCCCGAAGAATTGGGCGGCGGCCTTCTGGTCTGGCATCCCAAGGGAGGCATCGTTCGCAAGGAGCTTGAAGACTACGCGCGTCAGATCAACCTGGCGGCCGGCTATGTGCCGGTGTACTCGCCTCACGTGGCGCGCGGCGGGCTTTGGGAAACGTCGGGTCACCTGCGCGTCTACCGCGAGAACATGTATCCGGCGATGGAGATCGACGAGCAAGAGTATTTCGTCAAGCCGATGAACTGTCCGTTCCACGTGCTGATCTTCAAGGCCAAGACCCGTTCGTACCGCGAATTGCCGGTCCGGATGTTCGAGCTGGGAACCGTGTATCGCTACGAACGAAGCGGCGTCCGGCACGGTCTGCTGAGCGTTCGCGCCTTGACGCAGGACGACTCGCACATCTTCTGCCGCCCCGACCAACTGGTGGACGAGATCGTCGGCGTGATGGATCTGACGGTCGAGATCCATCGGACTCTCGGCTTCGGTGAGCCGGTTATTCATCTGTCCACCAAGCCCGGCAAAGCGATCGGCGATGAGTCGAAGTGGACCCAGGCGATCGACGCACTGCGCGGCGCGTTAGACCGCTGGGGCAAGCCCTATGAAGTGGCCGAAGGTGAGGGCGCGTTCTACGGCCCGAAGATCGACATCCATTTCTCGGACGCGATCGGTCGCCTGTGGCAGCTCACCACGATTCAAGTGGACTTTGCATTACCGGAAGCGTTCGGGCTGGAGTACGCCGGGGAAGACAACGCCAGGCACCGGCCGGTCATGATTCACCGCGCGATCTTTGGCTCGGTCGAGCGCGTGACCGGCGTGCTGATCGAGCACTATGCCGGAGCGTTCCCGACCTGGCTGGCTCCCGTGCAGGTGCTGGTCGTGCCGATCGCCGACCGGCACAACGACGCGGCGACGGCGCTTGGTGACCGGCTGCGGGCTGCAGGCATCCGCGTTGAGGTCAACATCTCAAGCGAGACGATGCAGAACAAGATTCGCCACGGCGAGCAGCAGAAGGTTCCCTACGCGCTGGTGCTGGGCGACAAAGAGATTGAAGGCGGCACGCTGGCGGTGCGCGACCGCGGCGCGCACAAGCCGCGATTCGGAGTGCCCGAAGCCGAGTTCATCGAGCAGGTCACGGCCGAGATCGCTTCCCGTTCGGTCGCCGGCGCGTAGCGGCATCGATGGAGCGGCTCTGGAGCCCGTGGCGGATGGAGTACATCAAAGGCGCCGATCGCGATGACGGTTGCATCTTCTGCGACCTTCCCGCGCAACAACAGGACCCGGCAACCCTGATTGTGCACCGGGGAACGCTGGCCTTCGTGCTGCTGAACAAGTACCCGTACAACACCGGTCACCTGATGGTTGCGCCGTTCCGCCATGCGCCCGAGTTCCAGACTTTGACCCCTGAAGAGCACGCCGAGATCGCTTTGCTGACCGCCGAAGCGATCCGGGCGCTGACGGCGACCTACGTTCCTCACGGATTCAACATGGGCGTGAACCAGGGTCGCGCTGCGGGAGCCGGCGTGGTTGATCACATTCATATGCATGTGGTGCCTAGGTGGGGGGGCGATACGAACTTCACATCCACGGTCGGGGGCGTCAAGGTGATTCCGGAGGCGCTGGAGGACACCTACGCGAAACTGAAAACGCGTTTTTGAGCGTCCGACGCCTTGTGAATCGGCGCACGATCGCGCGGCGTGCCTTGTGAATCAGAGCACGAGCCCCGGCAAAATCGCCGAAGCCGGACGCGATCGCAGATTTCCCCGAAAAAAATCGCCAATCCCTCTAGACATCGCACGGCGGCCGAGAGACAATCGGCAGGTCGGGCAAGTCCCAGGCGTGGCAATAGGGCGGGACAGGAAAATTCGTCCCGCAATGCGCCCCACGTGGGCTGCTGTGCAGGACAAGCCCGGCTACGGTAACCCTTCGTTCAGGGGAAGCGGCCGGCGCAGGCCGGTCCCTCCGGGGCGGAGAGGGAGCCACAACCGAGTGCGAAAGGGTAGACGGGAAGCCACCTCTGTCTGCCCTTTCGCTATTTCCGGCGCCACTCCTGGAACAGCGGTGACTTGGGGCTGCGATAGAAGAGCAGCGCCGCGCCGACGACCAGGACCAGACCCGCTGCGCGGGTGATCGGTCCACTGCGCCCTTCATCTGTTGCGGTACCGGCCGGTGCGGGCGGCAAGCTCCCGGTGGGAACGACGCCGGGCTGTGTTCCCGGCGGTGGAAGCGTGGTCGCTCCGGGCGCCGGGGCCGGCTGGTTGAAGATCTGCGTGAGCAGCGGCAGGAACGTGGCGACATCCTTCTCTCCGATGACGTTGTAGAGGCATTGGTTGGTCGAGAACTCTCTGGCGTACCGGCCGGTCGTGTCCTTGCCCAGGGCATTGTCGCGGGGCGCCAAGAAGAAGATCGCGCGCTGCCCGGCAAATCGGCGCAAGAGATCGGCGCTGGCACGCAGCGACGTGCGGTTTCCGGGCCGCTCGAACCCTTCGTGCAGCTCCAAGTCCGCGTAGTTGGTGATCGAAACCGACCGGAGGGTCTGGGGGCCTGCCGGCGCGAACTGCTTCCGAACGGTGAGGTCCAGCGAATACGCGCCGTGCGCGTTGCTGGGGACGTCGCCGCCGATGAACCCCATCACAACGATCGGATGCGTCCGGATGCGCAGGCGCCCTTCAGGTGACGAGCGAGGGGGTGGCGGCGTACAGGCCGCCATCGCCGGCAGCGGCGGGAGCACGATCGTCAGCAGCGTCGTGATCGCCGCTACCAAGCCAAGGCGCCTCACGGTCATCGGCTATTTGTGTGCCGCTTCTTTGGCCTTGGCAGCCTCGGCGACGACTTTTTCCTGCACGTTCGGAGGGCACGGCTCGTAGTGGCTGGGCGTGACCTGGAATGCTCCGCGACCCCCGGTCATCGACCGCAGGTCGATCGCATACCGCGCCACCTCCGCCTGCGGGACCTTCGCCTTGATTTGGTTCCATTTCTTGCCTAAGCCCTCGGTGCCTTCGATGCGGGCACGCCGCGACGACAGGTCGCCCATGATGTCGCCGGTGTACTCGTCGGGGATGGTCACGATCAGGTCCACGATCGGCTCTAGGATGACGACCCCGGCGGCCAGGCAGGCATCCTTAAAGGCCTGTGCCCCGGCGATCTGGAACGCGATGTCGGACGAGTCCACACTGTGGAACTTCCCGTCGAACAGCTTGGCGTGAACATCGACGACCGGATAGCCGGCGATGACGCCGTCCTCAAGAGCCTTGCGGCAGCCCTTCTCGACGGATGGGATGAAGTTGTTCGGGATCGCGCCGCCGACGATGCCGTCTTGAAACTCGAAGCCCGCTCCGCGGGCGGCCGGGGAGCACTCCAGCGAGCACACGGCGTACTGTCCCCGCCCGCCGGACTGTTTCTTCAAGGCTCCCTGCGCCGACGCCTTGCCCTTGATCGTTTCGCGGTACGGGATCTTCAAGGGCAGCGTTTCCACCGACACGTGGTGGCGGGACATCCGCTCGATCATCACGTCCAGGTGCGTCTCACCCATGCCCTTGATCACGGTCTGATGAGTCTCGGGGTCACGGAGCCAATGGAAGGTCGGATCCTCCACTTCCAGCTTGTGCAGCGCGGAGGACATCTTGTCCTCGTCGCCCTTGGACTTCGGCTGGATGGCGACGGCGAACAGGGGGTCGGGGAACGAGATCGGCTTGAGCTTGACCGGCTGGTTCTTCGCCGAAACGGTGTCTCCCGTGTGGGTTTCGCTGAGCTTTGAGATCGCGCCGATGTCACCGCATGCGATCTCGGTCATGGGCTCCTGTGTCTTTCCGCGCATCGTGAAGACGTGGCCGATGCGCTCCTCAACGCCGCGGGTGGCGTTGTAGATCGGCGCATCCGGCCTGATGGACCCGGAGAGGACGCGGAAGTAGGTGATGCGACCCACATAGGGATCCGACAGCGTCTTGAACACCAACGCGCATGCCGGGCCGTCGGGGTTCGCGGCGATCTCGACCTCAACCTCGCCGCCGGCTGTGGCCATCGCGGGCGGCCGGTCCGCGGGGGAGGGAAGCTCCTCGGTGATGAACTCGGCCAACAGGTCGATGCCGATGCCTTTCGTCGCGGACCCGCAAAGGACCGGCACGCTGCTGCCTTCGTTGATGGCCTTCGACAGCGTGCCGGCGACTTCCTTTCGCTCGATGGCCCCGCCTTCCAGATAGCGCTCCATCAGGTCGTCGTCCGAAACCACGACCGATTCCACCAGCGTCTCGTGCAGCACGTGCTCCTGAGCCTCCAGCTCCGGGGGGATCGGCTCTTCGGAACGCACGCCACCGTCGTAGCGGAAGGCCTTCTCGTCCAGCAGGTCCACCACGCCGTGGAAATCACTCTCTTCGCCCAGCGGAATATGCACCGGCGCGATCTTCGTGCCGAACAGCTCCTTCAACTGGTCAAGCGTCCGCTGAAACGAGGCGCGCTCGCGGTCCAGCTTGTTGATGAAGATTGCGCGCGGCAGCCCCAGCGAATCGGCGATGTCCCAGGCGACCTGCGCCTGCACCTGCACACCGTCCACGGCCGAGACCACGATGATCGCGGCATCCGCCCGCATCCCGGCTTCGACGTCGCCCACGAAGTCCCCGTACCCGGGCGCGTCCATCACGTTGATCTTGTGGTCGTGCCATTCCAGCGGAGCCAGCGCAAGCGAGACCGAGATCTGGCGCTTGACCTCGTCGGGGTCGAAGTCGCAGACGGTGTTTCCGTCCTCAACCCGGCCGATGCGCGTGGAGTGTCCGGCGGTGTGCAGCAGCGCTTCGGCGAGGGATGTCTTTCCCGCGCCCTGATGCCCGACAAAAATCACGTTGCGGATGTGGTCGATCGGATAGGTCTTCACGGTGGCAAACCTCCGACTGGGTCGCGGGCGGGGAATTATAACCAGCGGGTCGCCGGGGCAGGGGGTCCGAACCCGTATGCTTCGGCCCGTCGATGATCGAGCGCCGAAATCCCTTGCGCCGCGCCGTCGCGGGCCAGTCCTCTTCCCCGGCAGGAACGATCCTGCCGGCGCTGGGCGTGGCCGCATTCGGGGTGGCGGCGTGGCTTGCCGGAACGGGGCGCTTCCGTCCGGCGGCCGCGGTTCTGGCCCTGGCAGCCGTCGCGATGCTGGCGGGGGCCGCGGCCCGTTCCAGCAGTCGGTGGGTGGCCTACGGCGTATCCGTGGTAGACGCCGTCGGCGACGCCGCGGTGCTGGCCGCGCTGGCCTGGCCCCTTAGGCTGGCACAGAATCGCGTGGGCGCGGCCGTGGTGGCGGCGATCGGCCTGACCTTCCTTGGCGCCTACGCGCAGGTCCGGGGGGCCTCTCTGAAATATCGCGTTCCGGTGGTCGTTGCCGGGGCACCGGAGCGGGCGCTGGTCTTGGCCGCCGGCCTGCTGGCGCCGGACCTCTTAGAGATGTCCCTGTGGCTGATCGCGGCCGACGGCGCGCTCACCGCGATGCGAACCACGGCCGCCGTCTGGAAGCAGAGCCCATGACATCCGAGCCGAACAAATCCGAGTCTTTGCGCGTGCGCCTGATCGGGCTGGGCTATCTGGTGGCGTGGAGATTGACGCGCATGATGCCGGAGCGGTGGGCGGCGAAGATGTTTGCGGCCGCTGCTCGGCGCTCGCATCGAAAGAACCATCGCCGCCGGGGGATCGTCGCCGACAATCTAAGGCCGATCGTCGGGGATGGCCCGGCGCTGGACGCGGCCGTGCGCGCAGCCTTCGACTCCTACGCCCGTTACTGGATGGAGGCCTTCCGCATCACGGATCTATCCGATCATGACTTCGAACGGCGCGTAACGTTCGTTCGGCCGGAGATCTTAGACAAGGTCCTTGCGGAGGGAGGCGCCGTGCTGGGTGTCCCGCATCTAGGCAACTGGGATGCGGCCGGCCGCTACGTCGCGAAGCGCTGGGGGCTGGCGGCCGTCGTTGAGGTGCTGCGGCCGCGTGCGCTGTTCGATCGGTTTGTCGCCTACCGGCGCGCGCTGGGCATCACGATCATCCCGCTGGTTCGGGGCGGCGACGCAACCGCGAAATGCGGCGAGGAGATCCGCAAGGGGAAGCGGGTCGCGCTGGTGTGCGACCGCGACCTGTCCGGCAGCGGTGTCCAGGTGAAGATGTTCGGTAGAACGACCCGCGTGCCGCCCGGACCGGCCGTCGTCGCCTTGCGCGCCGGCGTGCCGCTGGTGCCCGGCGCTCCGTACCAGGCCCCGAACGGTGCATGGGAGGTGCGCGCCTACCCGCCGGTCGCAACCGGCAAGGAACCGAATACGCCTGAGGAAGTTGCCCGGATTATGCAGCGGCTGGCCGACGTCTTCGAAGAAATGCTGCGCGAGCACCCCGAGCAGTGGCACGCCTTCGTTCCGTACTGGACCGCCCCCGACCGGATGACATCGCCGGGGCGGTGAGCGCGTGCGCGTGGTGCTGGTCTGCCCGTACTCGTGGACGACACCCGGTGGTGTTGCCCACCACATCGCCAACCTTGCGTCGCGCCTGCGCCTGCGCGGCCACGAAGCCCTGATCCTGGCTCCCGCCGACGGCCAGGTCCCGGCGGGGGTCATCGGGCTGGGCCGCAGCCTGCCGATCCGCTACAACGGCGCCGTGGCGCGTCTGGCGTTCGGGCCGCGGGTGGCGGCGCGCGTTCGCGTGGCGCTGCGCCGCACACGTCCCGATGTGGTTCACGTGCACGAGCCATTCGTCCCCAGCGCATCGATGCTGGCGGCGGTGGCGTCTCGCGTTCCCGTCGTGGCAACGTTTCATGCGGCCGGCGCGGACTCGCGCGCGGCGCGCGCCGCCGGATCGTTGTTGCGTCTGATGACACGCAAGGTCGGGATTCGGATCGCGGTTTCCGACGAGGCGCGCCGTACCGCCGAGCGGGTCATGCGGGGGCCGATGCGCATCATCCCGAACGGCATCGACCTTGAGCGCTTCGCCCACGTGCCGCCGCTGGATCGCGGCACCGATACCGTTGTGTTCTACGGACGGCTTGATCCACGGAAGGGAGCACGCGTCGCCTGCGAAGCCTTCGGCTTGCTGAAGCTGCAGCGCCCCGACGCCAAGCTGATCGTCGTGGGGGAAGGCCCCGACCGGAAGGCCTGCGAGGAGTTGATCCCCCAGGCCATGCGTGCCGATGCGCTGTTCCTGGGGCGGCTGAGCGACCAGGCGCTGACGGCCGTGATCGGCCAGGCCGGTGTTGTCGCCTTGCCGGCGCTGGGCGGCGAGTCGTTCGGGATCGTGCTTCTGGAGGCCATGGCGGCCGGCCGGCCGGTGGTGGCATCGAACATCGCCGGGTATGCAGCCGTCGCGCGCGATGGCATCGAAGCGCTGCTGGTTCCGCCCGGCGATGCGGGAGCGCTGGCTGCGTCTTTGGCTCGAGTGATGGCCGCCGGGCCGCTGGCGCGATCCGTGGTCGAGGCCGGCCGGCGGCGCGCGCGCGGGTTCGCCTGGG
>JBKKBA010000037.1:0-4070 GCA_046714275.1 Actinomycetota bacterium | reverse complement strand
GTCAAGACCCTGGCCGGCAGCGGCACCCCCACCTGGGCCGACGGCACGGGGGCAAAAGCTTCGTTCGTCACTCCGATTGCCTTGGCCGCGACCGCCAACGGCGACTTCGTCGTCGCCGACTCCGGCGGGAACCGCATCCGTCGCGTGACGCTGGCCGGAGAGGTCACCACTATCGCCGGGGACGGCACGGCCGGCTTCAAGGACGGACCCGCAGCGACTGCCCGGTTTAACGGGCCCCGCGGGGTCGCCGTCGGCGCCGACGGGACGATCTTTGTGGCGGACTCCAGCAACCATGTCATTCGAGCCATCAGCCCGGCCGGAGCGGTATCAACGCTGGCCGGCACGGTTGGCAAGCGCGGGATCAAGAACGCCCCCGGCACCAACGCGCAGTTCGACTCGCCGATCGGCATCACCAGCGCAAAAGACGGCACGCTCTACGTCACGGAGTTCGAAAACCACGCGATCCGCTTGATCTCCAAGAGCGGCCTGGTGCGCACGCTGGCCGGGACGGGCCGGAAGGGCTTTAAGGACGGTCCGGCCGCACAAGCGCAGTTCGACTCACCGGTCGGCATCATCGTGGACGCCAAGGGCACGGTGTACGTTGCGGATGCGGCCAACAACCGGGTTCGCACGATTTCTGCCGGCGCAGTCAAGACGCTGGCCGGATCGAAGGTCGGCCTTGCCGATGGCACGGGCTCCGGCGCCAAGTTGAATCTACCCTACGGGTTGACGTTCGGTACCAACGGAGTGTTGTTCGTCACCGAGTTCGGCAACGACTCGATTCGAAGAATCGATGCCCGGGGCGTCGTCAAAACGATCGTCGTGCCGCCGCCGCCCCCGAAGCAACCTTCGGGAAGCGCCGGTGCCAGCGCGCCGCCGTCCTCCGGCGACGGCTCTTTGGCCCGGCCGGCCGGCATTGTGTTTGCCGACGGTCGCTTCTACGTCGCCGACTCGGGAAGCGCCAAGATCCGCGTCGTTTCCTCGCGCGACTAGCCCGGCACGCTATCCGGTCAGCCCAAGCAGCACTCGGGCTTTCCGGATGTCTTCGCGGATGGCTTCCATCAGCGGCTCGGCCCCGGCAAAGCGCATCTCGTCGCGCAGCCGGTGGGTGAACTCCACGCCGACGACCTGACCGTACAGGTCGGCATCGAAGTCGAGTGCGTGCACTTCCACAACGGGAGCGCTTCGCTCCTCGAACGTGGGGTTCAAACCGACGTTGATCACGGCCGGATGACGCTCGTCTTTCCAGATCAGATAGCCGGCATACACGCCGATCTTCGGCAGAACCATGCGCGGAGCGATCCGCAGGTTGGCCGTGGGAATCCCCAGACCCTTGCCGCGCCCGGCGCCGTGCTCGACGTGGCCCTCGACCCGGAAGGGACGGCCCAGCTCTTCGGCAACCGTCTCGACCTCTCCCCCGGCGATCTTCCGCCGGATCAGCGTGGACGAGATCGCGTCGTCCCCCCCCAGAAGCGAGAAGATATCGACGCCGAAGCCGTAGACGGCTCCCAGCTCGTGCAGCGTCGCGACGCTGCCGGCATGGTTGTAGCCAAAGCGGAAGTTGGATCCGACGACCACATGCCGCACGTCCAGAGTTTCGACCAGCACGGTTCGGACGAAGTCCTTGGCCTCCAGCCGGCGCAGCGCATCGTCGAACCGCAAGATCAGCAGGACTCCCATACCCAGCGACTCCAGCACCTCCGCGCGCTGGCGCACCGTCGTGATCAGTGCCGGCTCCTTCCCGGGAGCCACGACCTCCAGCGGATGGCGGTCGAAGGTGACGACGCCCGGCGTCGCGCTCTGCTCGGCGGCGCGTTCGATCACCCGGCGCATCAGCATTTGGTGGCCCTTGTGCACCCCGTCGAAGACGCCGATCGTGACCACGGTGGGCTTCAGCGCGGGCGGAACCTCGGCGGCGCTGCGTGCGATGATCACGACGGCATCTCCGACGCATCCACCAGGACGCAGATGCTGCGCGCCCCGTCGTCGGTGTCTTGGGCGACCCCCAGAAGACCATCCGGGCCGAACACGGCGTACGAGCCTACGATCCCCGCCGCGCCGATCCGCTTTCCCTGGGCGAAGGCGCGCGCGGTCGGAGCCGGAACATCGCGGCGCGGCAGGCCGGCGACGGCCTGGTCCATCGGACGAACCGATTCGGCGGTGACACGGTCAAGAGGGGTCGCGTCGGCTTCGCCATGCGGACCCGACGCAAGCCGGCGCAAGGTCCCCACGTGTGCGCCGACTCCCAACGCGCGTCCGATATCGGCGACCAGCGTTCGGATATACGTTCCTTTGGAGCAGCGGACCCGCAGCGTCAAGGGCTCGAACGACTCCATCTCTAGCTCATGGATCGTGACCGGACGGGGCGCCCGCTCCACTTCCTCGCCACGGCGGGCCTTCTTGTAAAGCGCCTCGCCGCCAACCTTGATCGCGCTCACCATCGGCGGGATCTGCTGGATGGCACCGCGAAACTCCGGCAGGACGGCTTGGAGGTCGGCTGCCGTGACCGCCGATGCATCCGCGGTCGCGACAACCTCGCCGTCGGCGTCCAGCGTGGAGGTCTCAACGCCCAGCACGACGGTAGCGCGGTAGGTCTTGTCGTGGGCTTCCAGGAACTGCAGCAGCCGCGTTGCGCGCCCGATTCCCAGAACCAGAATTCCCGTCGCGCCGGGGTCCAGCGTGCCGGCGTGGCCGATCTTGCGTTCACCCAGCACGCGGCGGCAGCGGGCGACGACGTCGTGGGAGGTCATCCCCGCCGGCTTGTCGACGACAAGCAGCCCGTTCACCGCGCCGACGTCAGCCGTTCTGCGACGGCTGCTGCGATCGAGCCAGGGTCGCCGTCGGGACTGGTGAACCCGGCGGCCAACGCGTGTCCGCCTCCGCCCAGCGCCTCGCAGACCGCGCCGACATCGGCGACACCCTTGGATCGCATCGACACCTTGTAGCGGCCTTCCGGACTCTGCTTGATGACGCAGGCGACCTCGGCCTCTTGCGCCGTGCGAACGACGTCGATCAGGGCTTCGGTGTCCTCAAGCGTCACGCCGGCTGCATCCAAATCGCTGTTGTCGATCCAGGTCCAGACCATGCTCGGCTCGGGCAGGATCTCCATCCGAGCCAAGGCGATGGACAGAAGGCGAAGGTAGCCGGCTGGATGCGTGTCGTAGATCAGCCGCGAGATCCGATCGTGCTCGATCCCGTGCGTCAACAGATCGGCCGCCATCGTCATCACCGACGGTGTCGTGTTGCGGTACTGGAAGCGGCCGGTGTCGGTGACCAGTCCTGTGTACAAGCACATCGCGATATCCCGGTTGAGCGGGATCGACATCCGCTGCAAAAGCTCGTAGACCAAGACCGCGCTGGCCGCGGCGTCAGGGTCGATTAGGTTCACGGTGCCGAAGCTATCGTTCGAGCGGTGATGGTCCACGACGATGAGCGCCTTCGCATTGCGAGCGTTCTTCTCCAACGTACCCAGCCGCTCCAGCGACCCTGCATCGAAGGTGATCATCAGGTCCGGACTCTCGGGCACGGTCGAGGGCGGCGACACCAGGTCCAGGCCGGGAAGGAACCCGTACTGCTTCGGGACGCCGAACGGCTCGCTCCATGATGCCGTCACGGAGCGTCCGAGCGTCTTCAGGCCCAAGGCCAGCGCGACCATCGATCCGAGCGCATCGCCGTCGGGCCCCAGGTGGCAGGCCAGCACGGGATGATCGGCGGCGCCGATGGCATCGACGGCTGTGGTCCACGAGGATTCGGCGATCGTCAACGTTTACTCCTTCAAGCCTCGTCGGAATCTTTCGGTGGGGAGTTCGCGTCACGGATCTTTGCCAGGAGGCCGTCGATCTTCGCCGCCTCCAAGGGAACAGGATCCTCAACGAATTCTATCTGCGGGGCGTAGCGCAGACGAACCTCACGAGCCACGGTCGTCCGCAGGTGGCCCGTAGCCCTTTTCATCGCGTCTTTGGTGGATGCCCGCATCGGCTCGGGACCGTAAACGGTGTAAAAGACCCGCGCGTTCCGAAGGTCCGGCGAGACGGTCACGTCGGTCAGCGTGACCAAGCCCAGCCCGGGGT
>JBKKBA010000036.1:0-2778 GCA_046714275.1 Actinomycetota bacterium | reverse complement strand
CCCGGCCATTTCGCCGACCTTGTCGATCGAGTCAACAAGGTCGTGGTTGGCGATCACCGGGGCGCACGGCGGAGCGCCGGCGGCATCCAGCGCCGCGTGGCAAGTTTCCTCGGACTTCAGCGTTGCGTCGGCGCCCCACGTGACGGTCAGCAGGCGCCCGCCGGGCCGCAAGCATTCCGCCATCGCCCGGATCGCGTCGGCCGGCTGCGGCATGTGCTGCAGCATGAAGAAACAGGTTGCGGCGTCCACGGCGCCGGCGGCGACCGGCAGGCGCGTTGCGTCGCCCAGCGCGACCGGCAGCAGCGCGCGCGCCACCGACAGCATGCCGGGCGAACGGTCGACCCCGATGATGCGAGCTTTCGGCGCGGCGCCGGCCAGGTCGGCGGCCAGCGCGCCCGATCCGCACCCGACGTCTAGGACGGTCTGGGCGTCGCTGATGTCGGCAGCGCCAAAGATGCGCAGTGCCATCGGCCGGATCACGGGACTCCAGATGCGGTCGTAGGCATGGGCAAGGAAGTCGTACCGGGCGGCTACTTGCGCAATCGCGTCGCCGCTCACGGTGTGACTCCCAGCGCAGCCAGCTCTTCGAACAGCGCGTCGATGTCGTCCTCGCTGGAGAAGAAATGCGGACACACACGAAGCGCGCCGTGACGCTCGTCCAGGATGACTCCTTGATCCAGGAGCGCCTCCAGCACCTTCTTCGCGTTGGGAACCTCGATCGCCACCAGGCCGCCTCGCCGGTGATCCTCGCGCGGCGTCCGCACGGTCAGGCCGGCGTCGTCGGCGCGTTGCATCGTGTAGGCGGTCAGCTCCAGGGATCGCTCGCGAATGCGCTGAACACCGATTTCCAACACGATCGACAGGCCGGCAGTGGCAGCAAACAAGCTCATCGCCGCCGGCGTCCCCAGCGCGAATCGTTGCGCGGTGTCGTCGTGATCGATCCGGGATCCATCGAAGGCGAACAGATCGCGCTGGGCGAACCATCCGGTGATCGACGGGTTGAGTTGCGGCACTATGGCGCGGCGCACATACAGAAAGCCGACGTTTCCCGATCCCAGCAGATACTTGTACGGCCCGCACACCATCACGTCGCACCCGACCTGCTTCACGTCGATCGGCACGATCCCCGATCCGTGGGAATCATCGACCAGGCTCAGAGCGCCGACGTCGCGCGCCGCCTTCGACAACGCGGCAACGTCGGTGACGGCGGCGTCCAGATACGAAACGCGCGAGGCGCTGATAACGGCTGTGCGATCGCCCAGTGCCGTTGCGTAGTCGTCGGCGTCGGACCCATCCACCCACACCAAGCCGGCGCCGCGGCGTTCCTGCGCCAGCCACCCCAGCGAGTCGGTCGGGAACTCGCGGCGCGACAGCACGATCTGGTCGCGCCCCTGCGAATAGTCCAGACAGGACGCGATCGAAGCGATGGCCGTGGTGACCGAAGGCGAAAGCGCGACATCCGAAGCATCGGCGCCGATGATGCGCGCGTACATCTCCTCCGCCCGGCGCATCTCGGGAATGATGTCCTCCACCCAAACCCGGTCGGCGGATGCCTTGCTCTCCCAGGCGTCCATGAACCGATCGACGGCGCTGCGCGTGCGACTGGATGCGGGAGCCAAAGTGTGCGACCCAAGGAAGACGTGACGCTGCACGGCGGGGAACTCTTCGCGCCAGGCCAGCAGGTCCTTGGGTCCTCTCATCAAGCTCCCGTCTGTTCCATCCCGTCGATGAAGATTCGCCGCGGCCGGGCGATCGCCGTGTAGTCCAGGGATTCTGCCACGATCAGGTTGGCGGCATCGCCCAGGGCGATTCGAGCCGGCGGGAATCCCGCGAAGTCGGCCGCCACCGATGTCGCCGCGGCCAGCGCGGCGTCTTGCGATCCCAGCGCGGTTTCCAGCATCGCCAGCTCGGCCGCGTCGGCGCCGGGTTCGATCCCGTTGTTGCCCAGATCGGTGCCGTAGACGATCCGGCAGCCGGCGCCGGCAAGACCGCGAAGGTTCTGCCGGGTGGCTTCCCCGGCTCCGAACGCCCGCACCGTGGAGATCACCGTGGTACCCCGGCGACCCAGTTCGTCTAAGACATCGCGGGGCAACGGCTCCACGGGAGTGTGCGCCAGCGCATCCACGCCCGCCTCCAGCGCGCGTCCGACGGCCTCCGTGGTGAGCGTGTGCGCCACGGTTTGCAGACCGCGGCGGCGTGCTTCGGCGACGGTCGCAGCCATCGTCGATGGATCGAGCCAAGGATCGCCCTGTACCGCCAGCTTGATAATTGCTGCTCCGCGATCGGCCAGCATCGCCACAGCCTCGCGAGCCGCCGCGACGCCGGCGATCTGCAAGCCGAAGCCGGCCGATCCCCACGACTGTGTCGGATATCCACCGTGCGCCGTCAGCAGCGGACCCGACGCGCGGTAGCGCAGGGGGGGGTGGGGAGTGAACGCCGTTTCCAGTGGCTCGCCTAGATCGAGTACCGCGGTGACGCCGCCGGCAATCACGTTGCGCGGATCGGAAAACGACAAATGAACGTGCGCGTCGATCAGTCCCGGCATCACAGCGCCGCCCTGAATGCGTTCTTCGTCGCCGGATCTCGCTGTGTCGGCAGTTGGGGAAATCTGCGCGTTCAGTCCCGACTCGACCCGGATGTCCCACAGCCCGTCAAGTGTGCGCCGCCCATCGAAAACACGCACCCCGCCAAGCAACAGGCGCGGTTGGTTTCCGATTGGCGGCATTCCCGGCATTGTCCGAAGCGTACCGCTGAATTGACTAGGTAATTTTAACCTGC
>JBKKBA010000035.1:0-8757 GCA_046714275.1 Actinomycetota bacterium | reverse complement strand
GCTCCATCCTGGTGCGCGACGCGCTCTGGCAGGACGCCTCGTCGTTCTTGCGGCGGGAATGGTGGCTGCTGTCGATCGCCGGCGTTCTGGAGCCCGGCGCTGCGCTGTTGTTCGTCCGCGTCCTTGCCCGCGGCATGACCAAGCCGCTGCGGGATATGGAACGAGCGGTTACCGCGATGGCGGGCGGTGACTACTCGCAGCGCGTGCAGGCTTCGACGCGCGACGAAGTCGGACGCCTGGCCGACGCCTTCAACCATATGGCGGCGGACTTAGAGCGTGTCGAGCGGCTTCGCCGTGATCTGGTAGCCAACGTCTCTCACGAGTTGAAGACGCCGATCGCGGCGATCCGCGCGCATCTGGAGAACTTGCTGGAAGGCGTAGAGCAGCCGAACGCCGCGACCATCCAGGTCATGCTGCGACAGTCCGAAAGGCTGTCGAATCTGGTGGAGCAGGTCCTGGATCTGTCCCGGCTGGAATCGGGCACCATGCCGCTGACCCCCGAGCCGGTCGCCCTGGGGCCGCTGACCGACCAGGTGGTAGCCGAAGTTGGGATCGCGCGAGCCGGGGGCAAGGTGACGGTGCGGAATGAGATCCCCGCAGCTCTGGTGACCGCGATGGCCGACCGGCAGCGCGTGCACCAAGTGCTCTACAACCTTTTGGACAACGCCGTGCGCTTCACGCCGGCTGCCGGTGAGGTGGTCGTAACGGCGCAGCGGGAAGCCGGGGCAATTCTGGTGACGGTTGCCGACGCCGGTCCGGGAATCCCGGCCGAGCACGTTCCGTTGATCTTCGAGCGTTTCTATCGCGCCGATGCCGCCCGGTCCCGCAGCGACGGTGGGGCCGGCCTGGGGCTGGCGATTGCCCGGTCGATTGTCGAGGCGCACGGCGGGCGAATCTGGGCGCAACCGGGTGCGCACGGTGGCATGCGTTTTTCGTTTACGCTGCCGCCCGACACGGAGCAGGGCGGGGCAGCAAGGCAGGCTTCGGAGACCGCGTCGCGAACCGGATCGGGCCTTGTTCCGAAGGAGGAGATGTGAAGTCAGCGACCAGCACGATCCGGGCCTGCGCCGCCGACCGCCTGAGCGTGGTCGACCTGACCGACGATCTTCGCCGCGCGATCAAGGACGCGGGGGTGACCAACGGGTGTGTCGTTGCCTTCTGCACGCATACCACCGCCGCGCTGGTTATCAACGAATGGGAGAACGGGGTCCACCAGGATCTGCGTGCGCGGCTGGACGCGGTCGTCCCCGGCGACGTCTACTACGCCCACGACGACATGGAGCGACGCACGCAGAACATGGAGGACGATCACGAGCGGCCCAATGGGCGCGCGCACGTCGCGCAGATGCTGCTGGGCGCTACCTCGCACGCGATTCCGGTTTCGGGTGGCGAGCCGATGCTCGGCCGGTGGCAGCGGCTGATGCTGCTGGAGTTGGACGACCCGCGCGATCGCGACGTGCTCTTCCACGTGTTCGGCCAGTAACTCTTTCGAGCGGCCCGGAGCGATCTCAGCGGGACGGGCGGGCCTTGGGCCCCTCGCCGGTATCCTCGATGTCGTACCCCAGCTCCTTGATGCGATCCCGGATCGTGTCGGCTGCGGCAAAATCACGCGCGTCGCGAGCGTTGGTGCGTTGCTCCAACAGTTCTCCGATCTGTTCGGGAATGGCCGCGGCGCCGTCGTCGGCCTCACGCGTCAGCGCCAGGCCGAGAACCTGATCCCAGCGGCGAAGCAGTCGCACCTTTCCTGCCGGCGGCAGCTCGGCCGTCGATACAACCTCGGCAACCAGGGCGATCGCCGACGGCGTATCCAGGTCGTCGTTCATCGCGTCGGCGAAACGTTGCTCGAATTTCTGCTCTGCGCCGACGGGATCATCGACTGGACCCGACGGATCCGGCGACCAGCCGGCGACCAGCCGCCGCCAGCGCTCCAGCGCGCGTTCGGCCCCGGCCAGCGCATCCAGCGTGAAGTTCATCTGTGCGCGGTACCGAGACTGAAGAAACAGCAGGCGCACCGCCAGCGGATCGGTGTGCCCGCGGGCCGCCAGGTCGCGCAGGTCGTAGAAGTTCTGCGCGCTCTTGGCCATCTTCCGGCCCTCGGACAGCAGGTGGGCGCCGTGCACCCAGTGGCGCACGACCTGCCGGCCGACCGCTCCTTCGGATTGCGCGATCTCGTCCTCATGATGCGGGAAGACGTTGTCTTCGCCGCCCGTGTGCAGATCGAACCGCTCGCCCAAAAGGTGCATCGACATCGCCGAGCACTCAATGTGCCATCCGGGATAGCCCTCGCCCCAGGGCGACGGGAAGTGGACCAGCCGGTTCGGCCCGGCATTCTTCCAAAGCAAGAAATCCGCGTGGTGCCGCTTGTTGTCGTCGCCGATTTCCTTGCGGTGTCCCGACTGCAGCGCGTCCAGCGTGTTTCCCGAAAGCCTCCCGTAGTCGGGGAATGAGGCGGCGTCGTAGTACACGGTTCCGTCGATCTCGTAGGCATGCCCGCGGCTGATCAGCCGCTCGATGATGTCGATCATCTGCGGAATATGGTCGGATGCTCTGGGATATGCCTCGGCGGGCAGGATCCCGATCCCTGCGACGTCGTCCAGAAATGCCTGCGTGTAGTACTCGGCGATTTCCTGAGGGCTCTTGTTTTCAATGCCGGCGGCCAGCAACATCTTGTCCTCACCGCGATCAAACAGCTCGTCGGTCATGTGCCCCACATCGGTGATGTTCTGGATGAGCCTTACTTGGAAGCCCCCGTACTGAAACGTCCTGCGGATCAGATCCGCCATCAGGAACGTGCGAAGGTTGCCGATGTGGGCGTAGCGGTAGACCGTCGGCCCGCAGGCGTACATGGTCAGAACGGGCGGGTGCTCAGGCGCAACCTCAACGACCGACCTTGCCAGCGTGTCGTACAGGCGAACCATCGTCGCATCTTATTACTTGCTTCGATAGACACGCGATCGCGATTATCGCCCCGTCTACCCGTGCTACCGCCGGGCGATCGCCCGGTACAGCAGCGGCCCGACGGTGCGAATCTTCCATCGGGAAAAACCTGCATCGGCGAAGGCGGACCGAACCTCCGACGATCGATACCGGGTGGCCGGCGGAAAGAGCTTCGCGACTGGTCCGGGGAAGAACCCCGCTGTGAGATCAACCAGAAGGAACCTTCCTCCGGGCTTAAGCACGCGAGCGACTTCGGCGGTGGCGGCGCGCCAATCGCCGACGTGGTGCCACACGAAGATCGCGATCACGATGTCGAAGGCGGCGGTTTCGAACCGAAGGGCGGTGGCATCGGCCTGTTGGACGTCCACGTGATCGGAGAAGCGCTCCAGTCGCTGTCGCGCGATGGCGACCATCTCGGAGTCGTAGTCGCTTGCCGTCAGGTTCCATCCGGGGAACCGGTGGATGAGCACCTCCGCGTTGAATCCTCCGCCGGAACCGACTTCCAGGACCTGGGCCTTGGCTGGGAAGTTCGCGAACCGCAGGATCCAGGGAAGGGTAAGTCGTTGGGTGAGGCCCTTCCAAAACCTGCTCTTCAAGACGAGTTTTTCCAGTCCCTCCATCTCCGGCACGGGAGCTCCTCCTCGCTAGATACCAAAAGAGGGTAAGGGTGTTTTACTCGCAGGGGACGCATACTTGCAGGGGACGCATAGGAGGGCCTAGGAAAGGAAATTCATCAGGAGCACGCGCGGGTGCCTACCAGGGCGAGCAAAGAGGCGACGGAGCAAACCAGGGCGTGTCAACGGCGCTTGCAGCGTGATGGTGTTTCGTCAGGGGCGAAGGTCGATGGGGAGCACGATGATGTCGCGGCAGGTCCCGACGTGCGTCCCGGCACTGTCTCCCCGCACGTACGGCCTGCAGAAGTATCCATCGGCTTGAGCCGTCTGGGGCAGCATCAGCGTGAAAGCGAACAGCATCAGGAATCCAAGGGATATCGCTTTCCGGCCGGCCGCAGTGCGTCTCATCTTCAACCTCCCAGTCCCGGATGCGCGGAATTCTCGCGGCCCGGTCGCTTCGGTGTCAAGCGGCCGGCAGGAACGACGTGTTGCAGAGCAACCCCCGCTTACCCCGTTATCCTGCAGTCGTCGTCAGCCGCGGGGAGGTTCAATGACCATCGTGATCGGGATCACCATCGGCCTTGGCGCCGGTGTCCTTTCGGGCCTGCTCGGCATCGGTGGGGGACTGGTGATCATTCCCGCACTCGTGATGGCCGGGCTGAGTCAGCGCGAGGCATCGGGCACATCCCTCGCGGCGCTGCTTGCTCCGGTCGCGATTCTGGGCGTCATGGAATACGCGCGGCGACGCGAGGTTCATGTGCTGTACGCGATCGGTATCGGCCTAGGCCTATTCGCGGGGGCCTACATCGGAGCGCGGCTGGCAGGGCGCATCAGCAGCGTGACGCTGCAACGGCTTTTCGGCGCTCTTTTGGCAGCCGCATCGGTTCGCTTCCTCTTCTTCGCGAAGTAGCGCCGTGTGTCCTAGCGCGCAAGAAATACGGTAATCGCGAGGGCGACTTCGTCGTGGTGCCCTTCGAAGAAGTGGCCGGAGCCGTCCAGGACGGTCACTTCTGCGCCGATCCGGGTTCCCAGCGCGCGAACATCGGGGGGCAGGGCGAATCCGTCTTCGCTGCCGGTAACAAGAAGAATGCGGGCGGGGACTTGGTCACCGGGCGGAAGCTCCGGCAGGTGGATGCCGGCGGCGCCGGCTGAGACGGGCGGTGCGATTCCGACGCAGGCATCCAGGGCGCCGTCACCCGCCGCCGCCCGCAGGGCGACGATCGATCCGAAGGACCACCCGATGAGAGCCGAGCGACCGGCAGGCACTTCTCTCCGCACGAAGTCCAGGGCGGCCCGGGTATCGTCGGTTTCGCCGAAGCCGTCATCGAAAGTCCCCTCACTGCGGCCGACGCCTCGTGAGTTAAACCGCAGCGCCGCCCAGCCGGCGGATTCGAGCGATCGCTGCAGTGCCGGGATGAGGGCGTTGGACATCGAGCCGCCAAGTGGGGGGTAGGGGTGGCAGAGGACGGCTACTCCCTGGGGGTCGCCGGCGGGGGCCGCCAGGCGTCCCTCAGCAGGGGCCCGCCCGGGGTCTGAAACGTCACCGAGCGTGCTTGCAATCCACTCTCAAGGGACGGCTCAAGGGGCGGCTCAAGGGACGGCTCAAGGGACGGCTCAAGGGACGGCTCAGGGGACGGCTCAGGGACCAGAAGGCCCAGATTCGATCGGTTTGGCCGCGACCACACGGGAGCGATCCACCCGGACCAGGTCTCCGCGTTTGGTCCGGATACTGAACGTGGTGTCGTCGCACTCTTCCAAAACGCCCAGGGTGTCGCGAAGCGAGCCGTCCGGGTCGCGGGCACGGATGGTGGCTCGGCGGCCCAGGTGGCCGCAATCCAGGTCGTTCCGATATCCCAGTTTCATCCCGAGTCGTTTGACGCTTCCCGGTCCAAATGCTATTCAAGGAATGAATCTTTTCCATCCGAGCAACCCGCGAGGGGGAACCCGAAGTGACCTACACCATCGCCGAGCCCTGCATCGACGTCAAGGATCGGGCCTGCATTGAAGAGTGCCCCGTCGACTGCATCTACGAGGGTCCGCGGATGCTCTACATCCAGCCCGACGAATGCGTGGACTGCGGCGCATGCGAACCCGTCTGTCCGGTCGAGGCGATCTTCTACGAGGACGACGTCCCCGACAACTGGAAGCCCTTCACCCCGGTGAACGCAGAGTGGTTCACGATGGAAGGTGGGATCGGTTCGCCGGGAGGCGCAGCCAAGGTTGGCGCCCAGTCGTTCGATCATCCGACCGTCGCCGGCTGGCAGGCGGGGTAGCCCCACAAGGATTCACGGAAAGAGCCGGCGACTTCGCCGGCTCTTTCGTTCGATCGAGGTTACTTTTTCTTGGGTGTCACCGTGTTCAGGAACTCGGTCATGGCCTTGTTGACCGCGTCGGGGTTCTCAAGCGGGGACATGTGGCCGGCTTTCGGGATCGACACGAACGTGGCTTTCGGAACCTTGGCCGCGGCGGCCTTCGCGCCCTCGATGGGCATCAGCGAGTCCTCCTCGCCGTGGAGCCACAGGACCGGCACGTCGATGCCGGCCAGGTCGCCGGTTGAATCCGGCCGATCGCGCATCGCCAGCGCGTCCGCGGCGGCCGTCTCGGGCGGCGTGGCCAGGACGATCCGCCGGCTGGCCGTGACGACTTCTTCGGACGGAGCGGCGCCCAGCATCTTCGGCAGCAACCCCTCGGCCAGCGGCTCCATACCCTGCTCGCGCACCATCGCGGCGGTCTTCTCGCGGCCCGCCTTCCCCTCGTCGGAGTCCGCTTCGGTCTTGGTATCGATGAAGATCAGCGAGCGAACCTTGTCCCGATGCCGGCGCCAGAAGGCCATCGCGACGTAGCCACCCATCGACAGCCCGCACAGATCGACCTGGTCTGCGCCGATGTCGGCCAGCGTGGTTGCGACATCGTCCGCGAACAGATCCATGGAAAAGCCCTCGGTGTCCTTCACGGCCGTGTAGCCGTGACCGCGCAGATCCAGTGCGACGACGCGCCGGATCTTCGCCAATCCCTTGAGCTGCTCGATCCACATCGTCGAGTTCAGCGGGAATCCGTGAATCAACACCAGCACGGGTCCAGATCCACGCTCTTCGTAGGCTAGATCCATCGGTTCGGTCATCTGCATCTCCTCCTTAGGGTTGCGCGGCGCTGGGCTGGATGCCGGGTGCGCCCACGTCGCCGCCGGTCACGGGCCAGCGCTTGCGCGACTTGGCCGAAAGTTTCCTCATCAGTTCGATCGCGCCGGGGTCCTCGGCGCCGGGGCGCGTTTCGATCCATCCGGAGTCGGCCAGCGCCTTCATCCACTCCGCCCCTCGTTCGGTCCGCACGATCGTCAGCGTCCACCCGCCCAATTGGCCCAGGCCGCCGGTTGAGATGTCGGCGTGCTGAGCCGCAAAGTCGGGACACAGCTTGCAGCCTTCCCGTGTGTAGGGGTGACATTCCTTGAGCGGGATGTCGATCTGTTCGCCGGTTGACTTCCGCCAGATCTGAAACTTCCCCTTCACGTTCACCTTGGCGACGTCCGACAGCGGGATTCCCAACTCGCCCTGGATCTTGTCCACCATCAGGCCCTGCTAGTCGAACGACTTGGAGCACAGCAGGCCGATGACGATCGCGATGCGCTTGCGATATTTATTGACGTTGCGAGCGGCCAGCGTCCCGTTGATGGACGCTTGACACGACATGCCGACCAGGGCCAGGTTCCGCAGGCCCCGCTCTTCGGCGATCTTCATCGCCAGCGGATTCGCGGAGTACGTGTAACGCGAACCGGCGGTCGCCAGGACTTCCTCGCGTGTCGTAGCCACGGCCGGCACCGCGTCGAAGATGCGCTCCTCCGACAGTTTCGACACCAGCGCCCCGTCGATTAAGCCCGTTTCCAGTCCGTGGATCAGCAGCGCCGACACCAGTCCGCCGTCCTGGCCTCGCGCGGCGATCTCCGGCTCGGTCGCACGCACCAAGAGAACCTCCTTGGCGATCCCGAACACTTCGTCGGCGGTGCGGGCCCGTCCAAACAGTGCGGTGTCGGATTCGACTTCCCAGATGCGAAAGCGCGGACAAGCTTTCGTGCAGATGTCGCACCCGCGCTGCCCATGCAGGCAGTCGTCGGTCGGGGTGGAGTCCTCTACGTTGAACGGGTGGTAGGTCGTTTCGTGGTCGTAGCCCAGCACGTCGCGGGGGCACGCCATGACGCAGGCGCCGCAGCCGGTACACAGGTTCGTGGTCACGACCTCGTGATAGAGCTCGTACCACTGCCCGTACGGGCGGTCGCCGTTGCCGGCTGCCGCTACCACTGCTGATACCTCCCAGGATCGGGCATAGCCGCCATTCTACGACCACGGAGAAGGACGGGGGTTCGTGTCGGCTCGGACACAGTTTGAGCGTCGCAAACGGGAACGATCCGGGGCTTGACGGGTGTTTGGATGCGGTCATCGGATCAATGCAGCATCGAGGAGGTGGAGATGATGACGACGACGAAGCGGACGACGGTGAAGGTCACGGCCAGGGCGGTCGGGATTGCACTGGTGGTGTCGCTGGCGACGGTGCCGGCAATGGCCGGTGGCAGCCGGGGCGACGCGGGACGCGCACAGCCGAAGGCGATCGTCGCCGTCTTCGCCTCGACGATGGCCGGTTCGCTGATCCTGGACGGCTGCGCGCCCAGTCCCGAGGCTCGGCCGGGATGCGAAAGCCGGATGCGTATGGTGTCGGGCACCACGCCCGGAAACCCCTGCACGGTCGACGCGGTCTTTCTGAACGGCACTCAGCAGTCCGGATCCTGCGCGCTGTCGAATGGTGGAACCCGCTCGGGCACGGCGTTCGTCAAGGTTTCGAACGCCCGTTGCGACCGCATCTCGGTGTATGGAATGAGCGATCCGCGGATGTACCTGACCGACGCGATGGGTGTCCGGTGGCACGTGGTGGACGTCCGGCTGATGGCCGAAGACTACCGCACGACCGGCGCGACCGACACCTGGACGCTGCAGGATGGCGCAGGTGTGACACAGCAGGGATCGTACGTTCGCGCAGTCAACGGCAAACGGACATTGTTCGCATGGCTGAACGGAACGCTGTCGTCGGTGGGGTCTTGCTCGGCGGACGCAGCCTCGGCGTCGTTCACGATGGCGGCGGTCGCCCAGGGATGGATCTTCGCATAAGAGTTCGGAAGGTTCGCGGCGGCGCCGCGGAAGCCTGGTGGGGAGGGCTTCCG
>JBKKBA010000034.1:0-4629 GCA_046714275.1 Actinomycetota bacterium | reverse complement strand
GGCCGCGGTGATCTTGAAGTCGCTCAGGGAGACCGAAAGCGTGGAACTGTTCGCCGCGTCCTTCCCGCCTGATGTGCATGCCGTGCCGACAAGCGCGAGCGCGGCGACCAAGGCCACGCCTCGACCGGTCGTGGCATGACGCAACCATCTCCTTGAGTGACTCGGCATCGTTTTCCTCCTCGTGTCCGCCGGGCACCGCTGGCCCCGGTGAAGCAACTGGGGCTAATCAAACAGAGGGACGACGGCGGGCGTCAGGGCCGAACGCCCCGCGTCGCACGGGCCGGATGCCACGGTAGCGCCCAAAGGCGCGGGCAGATCGGCCCCCACGCGGTGGGACCTCCAGCACTGTCCCTGGACCGGACGTTTCCCGACGCTAGAGAAAGAGCCGCGTCCGGCGGCAGGAAGGCGGGTGAGCGCGTCGGCATCGGCGCAAGCGAGATGTTCGTCTACTACTTCCTCCACCTGAATCGTCCCTTCGACGCGGTTGAGCACCTGAGGGAGGTGCAGGTGGCCGATACGGCCCTGAGTTCCTAGCACGAGGAGGCTTCCGATGGATGGCGCAGCGCGAACGACCGTGTTGGTAGTGGAGCAGGACGGCGACCGGGCCGCGAGGCTGTGGTCGACTCTCGAGCGCGCCGGGCACTCCGTTCTCGCGTGCCCGGGCCCCTGTTCCCCCGACTTCGTTTGCCTGGGCGGTCGAGGGAAGCAATGCGCGCTGGCGGCAGGAGCGGATGTTGTCGTGCTCAACCTCGAGCTCGGGAGCGACATCATGATGATGGGGACGCCGGGCTGGGAGCTTCTCTCCTACTACGTCGGCCTCGGCAAGAAGGTCATCGCGCTGGTCGGGGACGGCGATGCCGTGCGCCCGACGCCGGATGATCAGGTCGCGGTGATCCGCCGGCCGGCGCAGGGCACTGAAGTGCTGGCCGCGATCCGCCGCCTCGCGGCCGATCGCGGATCGATTAGCGAGGATAAGAGAATCACAACGATGTAATCGTCGTACCCCAATGCGAGAATGGGTGTCGTGCCAGCTCGATACGAGGGCGCTCAAGTCCGGCGCGGAGCCCGCACACACCTCGCCACTTGGTCGCCCGGCACTGGAGAACGCACAAGAAGACGTTGAGGGCTCCGCGCGCCGCAACCGCGGCGACCTGCTGCCAAGAGCGAGGCTCAGTGCAAACAGCGCAGGGGTGAGCGTGTCATGAGCATCCTCCTGTTCGTGTCGCTACAGGGAGGGGAACGCGGCAAGTCCTTCGGGGTAGGTGAGCCCGGCCATGATGAGCACGGCGGGAAGAGGCGCGTCGGTAGCGGGCGCGAAGGACACTTTCCATAACGTTCCGAGCCCCTCCTGCGGGCACAAGATCGACTCGCATGGAACGAGGCCCAAGTTTGCGATGTACGCGTTGCCGTCCTCATCGACGGCGATGCCGGCAACACCCGGACCTTGCCCGGCGGTGATCGGACGCACGAAGCGACCATCGTCGTCGTACTCGTTTACCTGCCCGGGAACGACGTTGCCGACGAGCCATTTGCCGTTTCGCCGCGCGATGGAGATCGGCACGAACGACAGCGGATCGACCGGCAGAGGGCCTTGCAAGAAGTTCGGACGATCGTCGACGCGGTGCGTGTCGCGGTACGTTGTGCAGGCGTCTGTATCGCCGCGCGCCGGAAACGGCGGAGCGAATCTGCTGACGACGCCGCCCGACGAACGGCCGCCTTCGGGCACCAACACCGACCCGTCCGGGTGCTCGGCGATATATCCAGACGTGGTGAGGTCGTCGGCCAGCACACACACCGGGGAGGTGCTGGAAAAATTCCCGGCCGCGTCGCGAAGATAAAGGAAGAGCGAGCCGACGCCTTCCACGTCGAACGCGCCGATCCCAAGATCGACCAGGAACAAGCGCGAGCCATCCGCGCTGACCGCGCAGCCGGTGTTTTCCGGTTGATGGCTCGGCTCGGGACCCGGGCCGAGGTTGTAGGGAGCGACGATCTTGTCGAGCATCGTCCACGCACCGGCCGCGCCGCGGTCGGCTCGGAAGATGCCCCAGCCTTGGGCTGCGCCGATGGGATTGATGTCCTGGTCGGAGTCCTCGCCCACCAGGTACCGCACGCTTCCATCCGCTTGAGCGAACCGGCACGCCTGGCCGTTGATGTCGTGACCGGTCTCCGTTGCGTGATCGTGCTTGGCGATCGGCGTCGTGCGCGTCGTCGCCGGAACGGGAGCCGCCAGGTCGTAAAGGTCAAGCTGGTTTCCCTGGGCGCTCATCAAAACCCCGCGCCCAAGGCTCGTTGTGGACTGAGCCAGCTCGAACGCCCAGAGGCCGCTCAACCGTTCCAACGGGAGTGGCTCGACCGTGACACCGGTCCCGAGATAGACCGAGTCACCGACGATCGTCGGTGAGGACGACGGCGCACCGTTCAACAGATGCATCCACAGCGGCGCGCCGGTTCCCGCATGGAAGGCCTTCACCGACGCGTCGAACGTTGACGGAACGAACACGACGCCGTTCGCGTACGTCGGCGCGCCGAACGCCTGACGTGACAGCGGCGACCGCCACAGCACGCGCCCGTCGATCGCGCTGATCGCATGAAGCGAGAACATGCGTCCCGGATCGTCGGCAAGCGACGCATCTAACGGGAATCCGCCCGAATCGAGCGGCTCACCGATCGGCGTCGATAGCGCACTTGCTATGAAGACGGCCGTTTCGCGCGCGCCATCGGGCGAGGCGACCTCGCCGATTGCCGGCGTTCCGATGATCCCGCCGAACGCAAATTGCGTCGTCAGGTGACCGGACTGCGCCGGATGGCTCGTCCATGCCGGCGTTCCGTTTCCGAGCAGCGAGAACGCGTAGTAGCGCCCGTCCTTGCCGGCTGCGCCGACACGTCCGCCGGGCAACAAGTTCGGCGACGCCCCGAAGTCGTCGTCGTAGATGTTTGCGGCGCGAGGCTGATGCTTCCACAACAGCTCACCGGTCTTCGCGCGGATCGCAAAGACGCCTTCGCGAACTGCGGTCTCCGTGGGGAACGTGCAGTTCGACGTGCCGAAGACGATGACGCCGTCGCCGCCGAGCGCGTCCTCGTCAAGCATCGGAGACGACCACACGCCGCCGCACCCGAAACCCGTGCCGGATCCGTCGGTCAACGAATGCCGGACGGTGCTCGACTCGGGATCGAACTTGTAGAGAAGCTCGAACCGGTACGGGGTGGACGCGCCGGCTGCGTTCTTCTTCATCGCAAACGACAGCAGGCCGGTGGCCCCGACGTTCTTGCCGCTGTGGACGTCCATGCCGACGAAGATCCGATCGTCGCGGCCGGGGAAATGGCCGACCACCGGCGAAGATTCGATCTCGACCTCGGCCGTGTCGTCTTCGGGCGCCGGCGGATCCACGCGAGGATCCGTGTCCTGCTTCGCAAGAAGCGCACCCGTCGCGGGGTCCAGCGCGTACAGCGTCGCTCCGCCGCCGAAGAGCACGACCGGGACCGAGCCGGCTCCGTCAACCGAGACGGTATCGACCGCCGCGCTTGACACGATCCGTCCGAACGGAAGGTTGTGCCGGTCGTCAACCTGGAAGGACCAGATTCCGTCGCCGGTCTCGGCGCCGCGCGCATGGAAGACTCCGTTCCAGTCGCCGACGTACAGCACGCCGCCGACGATCGCCGGCGAGGCGGTGACCGGCGCATCGGTCGGGACGAACCACTTCGGTCGCAAGGTCGAGACGTTCGCCGGGGTGATGTCCGTGCAGGTTTGAGCAAAAGAGCGTCCGGGATCGTGGCCGTACATTGGCCAGTCACATGCGTCGATGGCGGCCGGCGCGTTCAGCGGCAGCAACGTCGCAACCAAGAATGCTGCGGTGAGTGCGGTGAGCGAGCGTCTCATAGCCAAAAGTCTCCCGTCGGTCTTGTCGCCCAGCCTCGGCCGGATCTGGTCACCCGCCGTCGATCACTCTGGGACGCATATGCACTATTCGCCGCATCCGTGCCCCATCCTTCTGGTCCGGCACGAACCTATGGAGCGTCAACGCCGACAGCGACGGACTGCGCCGCGAGTCAGCGTTTCAGCCGGTCAACGCTGTGAACGGTGGCCCTGTCTGGGCAATGTTCGAACCGTGAAATCAAGGCCACTATCGATCACTTACATGATCTCATGGCACCTGACCAGCGTAAACGGTAACTGCTTAAGCATCCGCGCTGTCGGCGGAAGGAGCCGACTCCGCGTGATCGTTGAAGTTCGACCTCTACCGGTCCGCCGTCGGCAGCGTGCGGCACCCGGGAATACCCGACTCTGCCGTTTCATTTCAGGTACGGTTCCGACCGGGCTTGGGCACGATTTTCGGAAGGGACAAATGGCTGACGTTGCCGTTGGGGATCCAAACCAAACGGGTGAACACGCAAGTCAGATGAGGCGTGTTCATTCTCCCCGAGTGCTGCTGGACAAGGCACCAGGGATACTCGCTGCCTCGACCTTTGTCCTAGCAGCGATGTACGTCCTTCTGCGGTTGGTCTACTCAGCTTTCTATGCGAAGCTCGATGTAACGATCGAACAAGTTGGCTTGAGCTACCAAATTCTCATCGGATCACTGGCCGTCGGAGCAGTGCTAGCGCTTATCGCGCGCGCCGTCTGGTTGGTGT
>JBKKBA010000033.1:0-4589 GCA_046714275.1 Actinomycetota bacterium | reverse complement strand
GTTCGACACGCTCGAGCGCTTCGGTCTGGGCAAGAAGACGGGCGTCGAGTTTCCCGGCGAATCGCCCGGAATTTCGCTGCCCTTGCGCCGGTGGTCCGGAACCTCGATCGCGACAATCCCGATCGGGCAAGGTATCGCCGTGACGCCGCTGCAGATGGTCAACGTCTACACGACGGTCGCGCGCGACGGTGTGTGGATGTCGCCGCGGTTGGTTGTTCGCGTCGGCGGCGTGGTTCCTCCGGCGCCGCGCCCGGCCCGTCGGGTCGTTTCGGCCTACACCGCATCGCAGCTGCGGGGCATGCTGCTGAACGTTGTCGAGAACGGCACCGGCCGCAGCGCTCGCATTCCCGGCTACCTGATCGGTGGAAAGACCGGCACGGCGAACAAGCCCGAAGCCGGTGGGTATTCTCAAGACCTCATCACCACCTTCATCGGGATGGTTCCCATCGACCGGCCTCGCTTCGTCGTCGGTGTCGCGCTTGACACGCCGAAGTCGGCTCGCACCGCGGCGGCGACGTCGGCTCCGGCCTTCCAGCGAATCACGTCGTACGTCCTTGCCCGGTGGGGCGTCCCGCCGCAGGTCGTTCCCACCGGCAAGGACGCGCGCAAGCCGCTACAGCCGGCTCGCGTGACACCGCCACCGGCGCTGCCTTCGCCTCGGGCGTCCACAATCCCACGAGCGACGGCAAGCGCGAAGCCACGCCCGGCATCCACGACGTCGCCCAAACCAGCCGCTTCGACCTCTCCGGCTGCCGCGCCGCGTCGCAGGGCGCCGGGAAGCGGGCCGTCGCCGTGATAGGATCGCCGTCGGCGCTCGCTCTCGCGCATCGGCGCGAGCAGCGGAAAAGGGTGGGGGCGCCCGACGGCTTTTTGAATCTCATGACGCTCCCCCGAACGCTTTCTCTCGACCGGATCGCAGTTGCCGCGCAGGGTGCATCCGTGCGCGGCGATGGATCGGTGCTGATCGCCGACCTCGCATACGACTCGCGCCACGTCGCGCCGGGCACGCTCTTCTTCTGCCGTCCCGGCCAAAAGCAGGACGGTCATGATTTCGCGACGCAAGCCGTGGACGCCGGCGCGGTGGGGCTGGTGTGCGAGCGTCCGCTTGAGCTTCCGGTTCCGCAGGTGATCGTCCCGTCCGCGCATCGCGCGATGGGGCCGATGGCGGCGCGCGCTTTCGGCGATCCGTCGGCGGCGATGCGCGTTGTTGGGATCACAGGGACCAACGGCAAAACCACCACAGCGTTTCTGTCCGAGCAATGCTTCGCCGCGCTGGGCATGGCGACGGGTTTAATCGGCACGATCGAAACGCACATCAACGGTGTGGCCGAGCCTGCCGGCCGCACGACGCCTGAGGCGGTGGACATCCAACGCCTGCTGGCGCGCATGCGCGACGCGGGCGCCGCGGCCGTGGCGATGGAAGTATCCAGCCATGGGCTGGCGCTGCACCGCGTTGACGGCATGCGGTTTGCCTGCGCCGTCTTCACGAATCTTTCGCAGGATCATCTGGACTTCCACGGCACGATGGAGGAATATCGCCGCGCCAAGGCGCTGCTGTTCGACGGATCGTTTTCCGACCGAGCGGCGATCAACGTCGACGACGAAACCGGCCGGTGGATGGTGGAGCACGCGGTCGCCGCCGGGCTGGCCGTCACGACGTATTCGATGTCGGGGCCCGCCGACGTGGTCGCCGAGCGCGTTGTGATGGATGCCGCTGGGTCGTCGTTCGACTGCGTCGTCGCCGGCCGCCGGTTCGCCGTCTCAGTGCGGCTGGCCGGTCCATTTAACGTTGCCAACGCGCTTGCGGCGCTGGCCGCCGCTGCGGCGATGGAGTTGGACCCGGAAGCCGCTGCGGAAGGGATCGCCCGCCTGCCGGGGGTGCCCGGCCGCTTCGAGCGGATCGACGCCGGCCAGGACTTCACGGTGCTGGTTGACTACGCCCACACCCCGGATTCCGTCGAGCGGGTGCTTCGCGCGGCGCGTCGGGTCTGTCCGGGCGCTCTGACCATCGTGGTCGGATGCGGTGGAGATCGCGATCGTGCGAAACGGCCGCTGATGGGGCGGGCCGCCGCGCTGCTGGCCGACCGGGCGATCCTCACCTCGGACAATCCTCGCAGTGAAGATCCGCGCGCAATCCTGCTGCAGATGGAGCAAGGTGCCAAGGAATCCGGACGGGCGTATGAGATCGAACCCGATCGGCGGAGCGCGATTCGCGCAGCGGTCGCCGCCGCGCGCGCCGGCGATGTGGTTGTAATTGCCGGCAAGGGACACGAGTCGGGTCAGGAGATTGCCGGCACCACGATCCCCTTCGACGATCGCGTGGTTGCGCGCCAGGAGCTGCAAGCGCTGTGATCGCGCTGACGACGGGCCAGGCGGCCGGGATGGCCGGCGCGATGCTGGACGGCGACGGCGACAGGGGCGTGACGTCGGTGACCAACGATACACGCTCGCTTGCCCCCGGAGCGCTGTTCGTTGCTCTGCGCGGCTCGCGGGACGGGCATGAGTTTCTGGACGCCGCGATGGCGCGCGGAGCCGCCGCAGCGCTGGTTGAAAGCGACGCGACGGTGCCTTCCGGTTTGACGGCGCTGCGATGCCGGGATCCGCGCCGGGCTCTTGGCACGCTTGGTGCGGCCGTTCGCGAGCGGCTGGACGCGACCGTCGTCGCCGTCACCGGTTCGACCGGCAAGACCTGCACCAAAGACTTCACGGCGGCCGTGCTGGAACCCCGATATCGTGTGGCTGCATCCCAGGCCTCGTTCAACAACGAGATCGGCGTCCCCTTGACCGTCCTTTCGGCCGACGAGCAGACGCAGTGCATCGTGGCGGAGGTCGGCTCACGTGGAATCGGCCACATTGCAGCGCTTGAATCCGTCCTGCGCCCCGATATTGCCGTCATCACGAACGTCGGCACCGCGCATCTGGGCATGTTCGGATCGGTCGAAGCCATCGCCCGGGCGAAGGGCGAGCTGGTGGAGATGCTGGGCGACGACGGCTGCGCCGTGCTGAATGCCGACGATGAGCATGTCGCGGCGATGGCTTCCCGAACCACCGCGGCCGTCATTACCTTCGGCACCGGCGAGCCGGCCACCGTTCGCGCGACCGGAATCACGCTGGACCGGCAAGCCCGCGCGCGCTTCACGCTGATCACGCCGGAAGGAAGCGCCGTTGTGACGCTGCCGGTCTCCGGCGAGCACATGGTCTGGAACGCGCTGGCCGCCGCGGCGGTCGCTCACCGGCTGAGCGTCGACGCGGCGACGATCGCAACCGCGCTGGCCGATGCGCGCACGGCGGCACACCGGATGCGCGTGCTGAACGCCGGTGGGGGATGGACTGTGGTCGACGATAGCTATAACGCGTCGCCGGCTGCCGTGGTGGCTGCGCTCAAAGCGCTGATGGTGATGGGGCGCCTGCGTCGAACGTGGGCGGTCCTGGGTCACATGGCGGAACTGGGCGAAGCCTCCGACGCGGAGCACGACCGCATCGGACGGCTGGCCGTCCGGCTGGGCGTGGGGCGGGTCGTGACCGTCGGGGAAGAGGCGCGTGCAATCCACGAGGCCGCGCGCCTTGAGGGCATGTCGCCGGACGAGGCGATCTTCGTCGCCGATGCGGAGAGCGCAGCCAAGACGATCTTGGCTGCTGTTCAGCCGGGTGATGTGGTCTTAGTCAAGGGCTCGCGAGTAGCGGGCCTTGAGCGCGTCGTGGAGGCGATCGCATGAGGCCGGTGTTGTATGCGGCCATGATCGGGCTGTTCGTGACGCTGGGCGGTACCCCGTTTGCAATCCGATTCTTCCGGCGCCACGGATTCGGTCAGCTCCTGCGCGAAGACTGGACGCAGGAAGGGGAGTACCACGAGCAAAAGCGCGGCACGCCGACCGGCGGCGGCGTCGTGATCATCGCCGGGATCATCGCCGGCTATTTCGCGGCGCACCTGCTGGTGCCGATCAAGGCAAGCGGCCTTGCCGTGCTGGGCACGATCGTTGCCATGGGCGCGGTCGGATTCACCGACGACTTCATCAAGATCCGCCATCAGCGCAGTCTGGGTTTGAACAAAACTGCAAAGGTGGCCGCGCAGCTTGCGGTGGCCGTCGGCCTGGCGGTGGTCGCCGTGTACTTCTCTGGTCAGTCGCGCTTCATCACGAACCTGGCCTTCGTCCGACGCACGCGCCTGGATCTTGGGCCGATCATTTTCATCATCTGGGTGTTTGTGATCCTGGCGGCGACGACGAACGGCGTGAACCTGACCGATGGTCTGGACGGTCTGGCCGCGGGATCCAGCGCGCTGGTGTTCAGCGCGTACGTGCTGATCGCGTTCTGGCAGTTCCGCCATCCCGAGTACGAGGTCGGTGATCCGCTGGAGCTGTCGATCGTCGCTGCGGCGGGATTGGGGGCGTGTGCCGGCTTCTTATGGTGGAACGCCGCCCCGGCTCGCATCTTCATGGGCGATACCGGATCGCTGGCGCTAGGCGGCGGGATCGCGGCGCTGGCTGTGTTCACCTCGACGCACTTGCTGCTGGTGGTGCTGGGTGGGCTGTTCGTCTTAGAAACGACGTCGGTCATCATGCAGGTCGTCGCCTTCCGCGGCTTCAAGC
>JBKKBA010000032.1:0-3162 GCA_046714275.1 Actinomycetota bacterium | reverse complement strand
GGTCCGCCGCGCGATCGCGCACCCAGTATTCCTGGAAATGAAGATCGTGTTCTTGGTCGCCCCGGCGGACGCGCACGCTCGTGGCAACCGGATCGTCGGTCATGGGAACGACCCGCGTTGTGAGCCCGTGGCGCGCCGCAAGGTCCCGCGCGAACCCGCTGGGGGTGCCCCCGGCGGCGACGAACACCGATCGAGCCAGGCAGGTCGCGAAGTCGGCGTCGCCAAGCGTGAACCACGCGTCGGTCCCCAGCGCGCGCATTCCTTCCAAGACGCGGAACGTGTCGCCGGCGATTCCCCATCCGCGAGCGTCGTCGATCACGCCGGCCAGCGTATAGACGACGATGTCCAGATCGGGCGAGACGTGCGAGCCGTAGATGTGGAAGTCGTCTCCGGTGTTTGAGATCACCGTTACGCTCTCCGGCTCGACGACGCGGACCAGCCCGCGCAGAAAGCGCGCCGCACCGACTCCGCCGGCCAGGATCGTGATCCTCACGCGGCAAGCCTATCCGCGGAGCGCCCGGGGAAGCCCCGGGGTGCGGATGGTAGTCTCGCAACCGTGACCGACCTCCCGCACGCGATCCGCCGTGCGCTGCATCGCGCCGAAGACGGCCGAAGCCTCAGCGCTGCGGAGGCCGCAGCGCTCCTTTCGGCGCGGGGTGAGGACTTGGAGCGCCTGTGCGGCATCGCGCGGGCGATCCGCGGATCTGCCGGGGGCGGCCCCGGAACGGTCTCCTACTCACGAAAGGTCTTTATCCCGCTCACACGGCTGTGCCGCGATCGTTGCACGTATTGCACGTTCGCCACCACACCCGATCGCACCCCAGTGTTCCTCACCTCCGGCGAGTGCGTCGCGATCGCCAAAACGGGGGCGGCGGCCGGCTGCAAGGAAGCACTGTTCACCTTGGGGGACCGGCCCGAATCCCGCTGGCCGCAGGCACGGCTCTGGCTGGCCGAGCGAGGCTACGCCGGCACGCTTGACTACCTTCGAGCCGTCGCGATCCGCGTCATCGAAGAGACGGGCCTGCTGCCGCACCTGAATCCCGGCGTGATGTCCTACGAGGAGCTGGCACGGCTGAAACCGGTCTCCGCCAGCATGGGGTTGATGCTGGAGACCACCAGCGAGCGGCTGTTCACGACGCCCGGCGCTGCCCACTACGGATCTCCGGACAAGAACCCCCAGGTCCGGCTGCGCTGCATCGAAGATGCCGGCCGCTTGGCGATTCCGTTTACCACCGGGATTCTGATCGGCATCGGCGAGACGCTGGAGGAGCGCGCCGAATCCCTGCTGCGGCTTCGCTCGATCGCACGCACTTACGGCCACATCCAAGAAGTGATTGTCCAGAACTTCCGAGCCAAGCCGGACACCGGCATGGCGGCCGCGCCCGAGCCGTCCGAAGACGAGTATCTGGCGACGATTGCCGTCGCGCGCGTCATCTTTGGCTCGCGGGTTGCCGTCCAGGCGCCGCCCAACCTGTCCGACGATCGATTCCCAAGATTGCTGGACGCCGGCATTGAAGACTGGGGCGGCGTGTCGCCGGTGACGCCCGACCACGTCAATCCGGAGAAGCCGTGGCCGCACCTTGATGCGCTGCGCGACCGGACCGAGGAACGCGGTTACCTGCTGCGCGAGCGGCTCACCGTGTATCCGCGCTACGCGACGGCGCCCGACCCGTGGCTTTCGAGTCGCATGGCCGCGCCGGTCGCCGCACTGGCAGGCCCCGACGGGTACGCGTCCGGCGCAGACCCGTGCCCCGTTGCATGGCAGGACCCGGACGTTGCTCCGGTCAAACAGATCGGCATCCGGATCGCGGCGATCGAGGCCGGCGACGACGCGACATCTTCTCTTGAGCGCGGCATGCGCGACGATGGGTCGTCGGTGTACGGCGACTGGGACGCGCTGGAGGTAGACCTCAGCAAGGCTTGGCACTCACGAAAGCGTCCCTCGAACGCCGACGTGCGCGCCGCGCTCGCGCGTGCCGAGCAAGGGGCTCCACTGTCGGACGACGACGCGTTGCTGCTGTTCGAAGCGGAGGACCACGACCTTGATGCGCTCTGCGCGCTGGCCGACGCGATGCGCGCCGACGATGCCGGCGACGCCGTGACCTATGTCGTGAACCGGAACATCAATTTCACCAACATCTGCTATGTCGGCTGCCGCTTCTGCGCGTTCGCGCAGCGCCGCGACGATGCCGATGCCTACTCGCTGTCGCTGGATCAGGTCGCTCAGCGGGCGGCCGATGCCCGCGCTGAAGGCGCAACGGAGGTGTGCATCCAGGGCGGGATCCACCCCGACCTTCCCGGCGACTACTACTTTGCGATCCTGCGAGCCATCAAAGCGCGCGTTCCCGATATCCACATCCATGCGTTCAGCCCGATGGAGATCCTGAACGGCGCGACGCGCCTGGGAGTGTCGTTCGCGGACTGGCTGGCCGAAGCGAAGGCTTCAGGGCTTGGGACGATCCCCGGCACCGCAGCCGAGATCCTGGACGACCAGGTTCGCTGGGTGCTGACCAAAGGCAAGCTTCCGGCCGATACCTGGGAGCAGATCGTGCGCACCGCGCACGGGCTGGGCATCCGGTCATCGTCGACGATCATGTACGGCCACGTAGATGCGCCTCCACACTGGGTCGCGCATCTGCGACGCCTCCGAAGGATCCAAGAGGACACCGGGGGATTCACCGAGTTCGTGCCCCTGCCGTTCATCCATTTCAACGCGCCCATCTATCTGGCCGGCAAGGCGCGTCCCGGTGCGACGCGGGACGAGAGCCGCCGGATGCATGCGATCGCGCGCCTGCTGTTGCGACCGGCGATCGTCAACGTGCAGGTTTCGTGGGTCAAACTTGGCTTAGACGGATCCAAAGAGCTGCTGCGCGGCGGCGCGAACGACTTCGGCGGCACGCTGATGGAAGAGACGATCTCCCGAATGGCCGGCGCCGCCCACGGCGTCCGCATGGAGGTCGAGCGCTTCCATGAGGCCATCCGCGACATCGGGCGCGTCCCGGCCGAGCGCTCCACCGATTACGCCACGATCAAGCGGTTCGACGCGATCCCCGCCCACGTCCAATAGGACGAGCAGTCTTTTCGACGCGCCCCCACCCCGGGAAAGAAAACCGTTCGCGCGTTCCCGCCCGGGAAAAGGGAACCGTTCGCGCCGTTCCAGCC
>JBKKBA010000031.1:0-2641 GCA_046714275.1 Actinomycetota bacterium | reverse complement strand
TGGTGTGGGGGTCGAAGAAGGCGGGATACTTCTTGGCCAGGATCGGTATGCACTCGCCCCCGAACCAGCGCACCAACGCGTCGGGGTCGATGCTCAAGGCGTTGGAGGCGGCTGTGACCAATGCGGTCAGTTGCTCGTCGGGGTAGCTGCCGACGGCGGTGTAGACGCCGTCCAGTTCCGCGGTCTCAAGCAGAGAGTCCCAGGTCGCCGCACCATATTTGTCGGAAACCACTTGCTCGAGCAGGTCGAAGATGATGCCCTTCACGTTTCTCCTCTCCCACCCCCCGGCACGAGAGTACTCGCTCGATTTTGCTCGGTAAAGCACAACCCACCCTGGGTGGTGATTGGATCTCGAGCGACGGGGGTTTTAGGCCCTGTGTCTAGATTCGTCATTTCACGGACAATTCTTGAGGCCGGCCGACGATCATCGTCGGCTGACGAAGTACGGGATTAAGGCTGGCGGGGTCACTCCGCGGGGACGGCTTCGATGATGCTGAGGCCCATGAACACGTCGGTCGTGCCGGCCATCTTGAACCCCGACGCGGCCAGAAGTCGCTCGAACTCATCGGCCGTGCGCTCCCGGCCACCCGGGTTCACCATCATGTTCATGTCCATGAACGTGGCGAAGCGCGCCGCCGGACCGGGCTCGATTCGATCCGGCATCACGCGGTCCACGACCAGCAGCCTGCCGTCGGCCGGCAGCGCCTTCCGGCAGTTGTCCAGGATGACCCGGCACTTGTCGTCGTCCCAGTCGTGAATGATCGCCTTCATGATGATCGCATCGGCTCCGGAGCCGATCTCCTCGAAGAAACTGCCTCCAATCGTCGCGCAGCGATCGGCCAATCCCGCTTCGGTGATCCGCGGCACCGCAGTTTCGACGACGTGGGGAAGGTCAAAGATGATTCCGCGCAGCGACGGGTAGCGCTCCAGGATCGCTTTCATCAGCTCGCCGGTCCCGCCGCCGACGTCCATCAAGGTGTCGAAGCGCGAAAAGTCGCAGGCGCCGGCAACGGCCTGCCCTAACGTCCGCGTGTTCTCCTCCATCGCGCGGTTAAAAACCTCACCCGCTTCGGGGTGCGCGGCCAAGTACTCGAAAAGTTCGCTGCCGAAGACATGGTCGAACGCCGTCTGGCCGGTGCGAAGGCTGTGTTCCAGATCCAGCCACGCACGCAACTGCGGCCCGCCGAACATCAGGACGATGTTGCGCATCGATCCCGGTGTATCTCTTTGGACGAGCAACGAGAGCGGCGTGTGCTCGAAGCGGCCGTCGGTCCGCTCGGCGAAGATCTCGTTGGCGGCAAGCGCGCGCATCAGCCGGCGGATGGGACCCGGCATGGTTCCGGTGGCGACGGCAAGCTCCTCCGCCGAGCGCGGCCCGTCGGTGACAAGGTCGGCGATCCCAAGGTTCGTCGCGGAGAGGAGCATGAGAAAAGTCATGGGTGCGGACACCAATTCCCGAAGGGATAGCATCGGATCACGGTCGGTCATGTAGGGCCCCCCTTTCGCATAACCCTACCGTGCCGCTGCTGCGCGTTGCCAGAGTCCGGCTCTCCTTCCGCGCAGCTTCGTTGCTATGGTCCTGCCGGGATTTCCAAGAAAGGATCGACATGAGCGAGCAAGAGTTAGCGGCGGAGAACGCGGATCAGGCCCGTGCCTGGGATGGGGACGATGGAGACAACTGGGTCGAAGAAGAGGACTTCTACAACAACGCCTCCCGGTACCTCCACCCGCATCTGATCGAAGGGGCGGCAATTACCTCCGCCGATCGCGTTCTGGACATCGGCTGCGGCTGCGGGCAAACCACGCGGGACGCAGCCCGGGCGGCCGCGCAAGGATCCGCGTTCGGGATCGACCTTTCAACGCGGATGATCGGGCGCGCCCGCGAGCGCGCAGCCGCCGAGGGTCTCTCCAACCTCCGGTTCGAACGCGGCGACGCGCAGATCTATGCGTTTGAGCCGGGCGGGTTCGATGTAGCGATCAGCCGGTTCGGATCAACCTTCTTTGGAGATCCCGTCGGCGCCTACACGAACATCGCGAAATCAATGGCCCCCGTCGGCCGCCTGACCATGCTCTGCTGGCGGGATCTCAGCCGGAACGAATGGGTTTCGAAGATTCGAGAAGCGCTGGCCGCCGGCAGGAGCCTGCCGGAGCCCCCGCCCGGCGTGCCGTCGCCCTTCGCGTTTGCCGACCCCGACCGGACGCGATCGATTCTGGGCGAAGCCGGGTTCACCGACATCGCGTTCCAGCCGGTTGACGAGCCGATGTACATGGGTCCGGACGCCGCCGCGTCCTTTGAGGCGGTGCAAAAGCTGGGGGTCGTCCGCGGCATGCTGCACGATCTGGACCAGGCGGCCCGGACGCATGCGCTCCAGATGTTGCGACAGACGGTTGCGGACCACCAGACGCCCAACGGCGTCGAGTTCGGTACCAGTTGCTGGCTGGTGCGCGCAGTGATCACGCGCTGACTTGTGGCTTCGACCAACGTCAGTCGACCCAGAACCTTCGCATCGCCCTTGCCGCCGCTTGCATTGCCGGATGGTTGCGATCTGGCGTCGTCCGAATGCCTCTCCGACGGCTCCCTCCGGACGATCGGATGCGTAGAGGACTCGATAATGGGCCGGGTTGTCGATTCGTGAACGGC